>NZ_JAMPKJ010000011.1 GCF_039962115.1 Funiculus sociatus GB2-C1
CCTGACTTAGCCAAAGCCATAGAGGAAGCATTTAATAAGCTCTCCTTGAAGGACATCCAAAATTGGTTTACACACTGCTGTTACTGTACCTCAGCAGACTAGGAAACGCTATATCACCACTATTAATATTTATTCCACTATTTTCAGGCATTGCTTCTCCTTGATGTTCATATACCCCATGAAAACTAGGTTAATTGAACATTGCTCAGAGACTTCAAAATTAATAATGGTTGTTGGCTGTGAATGCCTGTGATATACTTGGAAAGATCGGGCGATTAGCACAGTGGTAGCGCACATCCTTCACACGGATGGGGTCACTGGTTCAAATCCAGTATCGCCCATATATTTGTACATTAACAAATTATTTGTCACTGATAACAAATTAGTGTCACTGATAACAAATTAGTGTCACTGTTGTACGATGACTGATTAATTGCCATTGCTACCAGATTGCTGTCGTGGTGACGAATTATGTGTCGTTGAGACACATAAAGGTTCCTGAAGTAGCAGTGACAAATTAATGTCATTGTTGCAGGAACTATCTATCTAGATAGTGTGAGGGATGTGCGCCTTTCAATCCACCCTAAAATTTTGAGCCTCAGACATGGAAGGGAGCTTTCAACCCACCCCTAGTGGGGATGGTCGTTGAAACCCACCAGGGGCGGCGATTCGCGATTCATCATACTTTCAACCCACCCCTAGTGGGGATGGTCGTTGAAACGAAAACGAACTTCAATGTTGCTATCGCTCGTAACTGACCTTTCAACCCACCCCTAGTGGGGATGGTCGTTGAAACGATTCATGGGACTCTCCTTATTCAGGGGATGGCGCTTTCAACCCACCCCTAGCGGGGATGGTCGTTGAAACGCAAATAACTTCAGCATCTTGACTGGCTTAATATCTTTCAACCCACCCCTAGTGGGGATGGTCGTTGAACTTTCTGTTTGTTGCCATTGCGGTAGGAGACATACTTTCAACCCACCCCTAGTGGGGATGGTCGTTGAAACCCAAACCGGAGTCCCTGTCTCGGTCTGGCTAACCTTCCTTTCAACCCACTCCTAGTGGGGATGGTCGTTGAAACTTTAAAACCTTGGAAAACACCTTTGAGGAAATGCAGAACTTTCAACCCACTCCTAGTGGGGATGGTCGTTGAAACCGGCAACGCCAGAAGAATAAAGCCTGTTAAGGAAAATTCTTTCAACCCACTCCTAGTGGGGATGGTCGTTGAAACTCTTCCCACCTAGACTCCTTATCCGTGCTGCCTTTTGGGAGCATTTTTGACGGCTCCCGAAAATTCCTGCTCAATCTCCCTAAAAATAGAAAATTGTTGGTTGCCGAAATTCCTGAAGTCAATACTAGACAAGGTTTTTAAGCTTTTGACGGCTCACTGGGATTTTTGCACCCGCTTTGACCCGTCAAAAAAAGAATTAAAGTGGATTCCTCCTTGCTCGGAGGTGATTCGATAGCCACCACTGCGGTAAACCCACACCCTTATTACTGGGAGCGCACCTGATTCCTATCCTCAAGGGATAGCAGCTTCGGGGTGGGCAGCTACCAGGGTCAGAAAGCAAGACTATCTTTCAATAGTCAAACTAACCCAAATTTTTCACAACTCAGCGGCTAATGAAAGCATGAGCTGCGGCGCTATTGCTCTATTCTATTATCAAGGTTCGGGTGGGGTTGTCAATCAAACATTGCGGCGGGCATGATAGGCAGCGATCGCTAATTCTTTTGCCTTGTCCTGGGGACTGCCTCGAATTGGCTGTTGTGCTGACTCGATCGCAATTCCAATCTTTGCGGCTTGATTATGAATGCACTCAATTAATCTGCCATAGCTCCATTGATGGACGCTAGTGCGGTATTGTTTGGCATATTTTTGCTGACCTTCCAAATATTCTGGGCATTTTTGTTCGGCTTTGGCTTGAATTTCGCTTTGAACCATTTCCCGCGTATTGTCTAATTTAGGTAGAACAATACTGCCTGCGTGGTAAGTTTGCGCGATCGCCACAATTGCTTTAGCCAACAATCTGTCAATATACTGCCCCAACTCAGATTCTCCGAATTGATTGAAAGCAGCAATTCTTTGGGCATTGCGGCGTTGATGAGATAAGACTTGTTTTTGTTGCCGCTGTCGGTTGAGTAGTTGGTAATTTTCACCGAGTAGCTGGCGAATGCTTCGGTAGGTGATAGCTTTTCCTGCTAGAGCATCCACTACGGCTACGGTTGCAGGCTTTTCCAGACCCAAGCTGACACCAACCAGTAGGTGAGGTTGACCCTGATATAAAGGTTGACTGGGACGAGGGAAGGGGTTATTAATTCGGGCGAGTGTGGAATTCTTACGCTTGATAAAAGCTTCTTGTTGCTCGTTTAGGTCGCCTTTTTCTTTGGTTTTGGTAAGGACCTTGGTAATTTCAGCAGCTTTCTCTTGCCGCACCTGTTCTGTGCCTTCAGCCGTCCACAAACGGGTATCAACAGAACAATAGAGGATTAGGTGGTGAATGTTCCAGGGGTCGCCTTTGCCCTCTCCCTCTTGCCAAGCAAGTTTGCCACTACGGAGAGTAAATAAGCTACTGGAGTGCTGATTTTTGCTGTCGTGCTTGATTTTTTGGTCTTCTAGGAAACGTTGGAACCAGTGTAGTTGTTGTCGATCGCAATATATTTGAAAGGTATGCTCGCCCAAACCGTTGAATTTTATGCACAGACGACCTTGGGAGTTTTTGAGCCAAGTGATGTCCTCGCTGGTTTCGTAGGTTACAGGAAATGGCACAGCAGAAGATTTTTTCAGGAGATGGTTTTGCCAGGACTTCGCTTGTGCTTCATCTTCAGGGACAGTGCTGGTGGCGATCTCTAATGTTTCTAACCAATTAGCATCGGTCAAATCCCGACCTTTGGGGACTTTAGCGCTTAGCTGTGCCTCTAAACGTTCAATCCGAATTTCAACTTGGCGACGGCGTTTAGCAAATTTTTCTGGGTTTTCTTCTCGATTGCTGACTTTGCAGCCGTTTTTGAGGAGGTAGGCGATCGCACACCGACTTAAGATGTCTTCTGTATTGCGGTAAGCATCGAATAGGCTTTGAGAAAGGCTACGGCTTTGTGCGGTTTTAGTTTTTTTAGTTTTCTTGCCTTGCTTGCTTTTTGGTGATTCCGGGTCAACAGTGTCGGACTGAGGAGCGAATTGAGTCAGAATTTCGGCGGCTTTGCTGCGGAGAGTATCTAAAGTAACACCGCTAGTTTCTAACAGGCCGGTATCGCTCTTGAGCATTTCTAGCCAGCGAGTTTTTCCTTCCAGTTGGTATTGCGATCGCTTCATTAGCGCCAGCCAGGATCGGTAAATATAGTCCACTAATGCGATCGCACTGGTGTAAAACCGCCCCGGCTGACCGATAAATCGAGGGTCAGTTTTGAGCGGGTTGCACAGTTGCTTAACAATACCAGCTTGCAGCTTGCCTTTTTGTCGCCACGCCTCAAAGTCAGGATGATTGCTTACCTGTTCCAGCAATTGGTTAACCAGGGGCGTATTTTTCTGTGCCATCAACTCCCAGAGTTGGCGGCGAGTAGTTTCACTGGTAACTAAACGACACTGAATCGTTATCTGACTCATGAGGTCTTAAAACATCCGTGTTTTAATAATAACGCAAATGTCTAATAAAAAGCTGTGTATAGAATCATGGAATGCAGGAGGCGTTTTTTACCAGCAAACAAGCGGCTGAAATTACAGGTTGTACGCTTCGCCAGTTGCAGTATTGGCGAGAGAAGGGGGTAGTTGTACCTGCAATTAGCGCCACGGGTACGGGACGGAGTGTTTATTACTCGCGTTCGGATTTGGTGGAGTTGGCGGCGATGGAGTATTGTCTGTCCGTGGGGTTGAGTTTTGAGGCAGCAGCAACAACCCTAAAAAAACTTAAGGAGAACGAACCAGAGTTTACGAACCCGGAAAGGCAAAGCAGGTTTATGTTGTGCTGGAATGCTAATGAGCGATCACTTGAACTGGTGGAGTTCGAGCTTTATGTTGCGATCGCATTAATAAAAGAAGGTGAGCTTGTGATTCCTGTGTGGCTGGATCGGATTCATCAGCGGGTAGCGAAGAGGTTAGCTGAGTAGAGCGATCGCGTTTATGGTGATAAAGCATCGCGTCCCAGGAAATTTTGAGGAAAAGCATACATTATCTATGGGCAAACTGACATTACCACAACTTGAACGTCACCTTTTTGCTGCTGCTGATATCCTGCGGGGGAAGATGGACGCTTCGGATTTCAAAGAGTATATCTTTGGGATGCTGTTTCTCAAACGCGCTTCGGATGTGTTCGAGCAGCGCTACGAGCAGATTGTGCAGGATAATCTGAAACGGGGACGCACACCGGAAGAGGCGAAGCAGAGGGCAGAAAACCCCATTAGTTACCGAGAGGCGTTTTTTGTACCAGAGAAGGCGCGGTGGGCGTATATTCGCGATGAGCTGCATCAAAATGTTGCGGATGGGCTGAATAAGGCTTTGGGCACACTTGGAGATAGTAACCAAGCTCTGGCGGGTGTATTGACTCACATTGATTTCAATCGTCAGGCGGGAAGAAGTCGCATTCCTGATGTGAAGCTGCGGGAACTGATTAAGCACTTCAGCAGGTATCGGCTGCAAAATGAGGATTTTGTGTTTCCTGACTTGTTGGGTGCGGCTTATGAGTACCTGATTGCTGAATTTGCCGATTCTGCGGGGAAGAAGGGCGGCGAGTTTTATACGCCGCGTGAGGTGGTGCAGTTGATGGTGCGGCTGTTGAAACCTCAACAAGGGATGTCGGTTTATGACCCCTGTTGTGGTTCTGGGGGGATGCTGATTCAGTCGAAGCAGTATGTGGAAGAGTGCGGCGGGGATGCCAGAAATCTGGCGCTGTACGGTCAGGATAATAATGGCGGGGTGTGGGCAATTTGCAAAATTAATATGCTCTTGCATGGGATTCGGGATGCGGATATTCATAATGACGATACGCTGTTCAATCCCTTACACGTCGAAGGCGGGGAACTAATGCGCTTTGACCGGGTAATTAGTAATCCGCCTTTCTCCCAAAACTATACCCGTGAAGGAATGCAGTTTCCAGGGCGGTTTATGTATGGATGGTGTCCGGAGACGGGGAAGAAGGCAGATTTGATGTTTGCCCAGCATATGCTGTCTGTTCTCAAGACGGATGGGATGATGGCGACAGTGATGCCGCATGGGGTGTTGTTTCGTGGCGGTGAGGAGAAGAAGATTCGTGAGAGTTTTATTGAAAATGACATCCTGGAAGCGGTGATTGGGTTGCCGCCGAATTTGTTTTATGGGACGGGGATTCCTGCCTGTATTTTGGTGATGCGTTCCAAGGGGGCGAAACCTGTGGAACGTCGGGGGCAGGTGTTGTTTATTAATGCGGATGCAGAGTATTATGGGGGTCGCGCTCAGAATTATCTGCGTCCTGAGCATATTGAAAAGATAGCGTTTGTGTTTGAACGGTTTGAGTCTTTCAATGGTTATTCGGCGGTGGTGAGTAAGGAGGAATTGGCAGAGAATGATTACAACTGCAATATCCGTCGCTACGCCGATAATGCACCACCTCCGGAACCCCAGGATGTGAGGGCGCATTTGTTGGGGGGGATTCCGAAAGCTGAGGTAGAGGCGAAGAGTCCTTTGTTAGAGGCGCATGGGTTTAACCCAACTAGGATTTTAGTGGAACTGAAGGTGACTTGAGCCATTGAAGGCAATCATCCTTCTCAAGTTTTACGGCCTGTGGTTTTAGCTTTCTATGATTAATAGGGCGGGTACTACCTACCAAAACCTACATAGCCTTCAAATACCACCCCTGGGACAAACTAGCAAGAAATCTTATGAGTCCTAATGCCTTCGTGGATAATGGCTTTCCTTCAGGCATCGACTTCTGTATCCAATTCCTTTCCAGCCCAGAATTCAATGTTGTAACTCTACGAAAGCTGGCTCCGTCAGCATCAAGTAAGGAAAAGAAGCAAGACCTTGCCTTGCGTGTCGCTCATGCTCTTGAACAAGGTCAACTTACATCGAACCAAGTTCTGCTTGAGTATGTAAAACAACCAAGGATGTGGTTGAGCCTAAAGCAAGGACAATGTGAAAAAACACCCAATCTCAAATCTCCTGCTCAATTACTTAGGGAATTTGGGAAACAGGGTTGGTATGGCCCAATTACAGACTCTACTACTCCTCGGAAATGGTACATTCACATCTCTAAAATCCCTGACTACGTTCGTAGGGGAAGTGGTGAAGCTAGCGAAGTAGACAAACGCTATATTCGGTGGCCTGTCATCGCTGAAGTCCGTCATAATTACGTTGCTCTACATTGGGAGGGATTTACATTCACCGAAATAACCGAAGCTCACACAGATCAAGCAGTGCAGTTTCCCTTCTGGCGTGATATTCATATTCCCAAACTCTTTGATGAACTGACCGAGCACTTGCAAGGTTATTGGGTTCATCCCAATCTTCATCGATTAGTTCTACATGAGATGTGGAACAAATATCTAGAAGATTTCCATTACATATGGCAGCACTTGCTAATTAGGGCAGAAGCAGACGGAGTGGCTTTGAACGCTCGTAGTTCTGGAGTGACTGAAGTTAATGTAAAGGGATTAAAGGCACTAGCACGAAAATTAGCTGAGTCGGCCTCAGAAAGGCTGGGACTTTCAGATAATTGTGAGCAAATAACCCATGTCGAAAATGCTCTCTTGCGTACTCTCATAAAAGAGTGGGGTACTAAGTCATATGAATTTAGCCTGGACAGGAAACCCGATTCGAGCGAAGCTAGCTCTCAAGATGCAGACAATAAGGCTGAATTAGAGAATCTCTTCAAAGCACACTGTTACTTTGGACTTAAGCAGGATTCTACTCAAGATTCTCTTCAGCACCTAAAGTGCCATTCAAGATACTATGGAGGTAGTACGGGTGTACTCAAATTTCTCCTCAGGGAACTTGGACTCCCAGGCTAAGGCAATGCCCAGCTTCATTTGTAAAGGACGGTTAGACTTCCTGTCTAGCGAACAGAAGGCTGAACTTAGTAGGCACTTCAGGAAGCAGGGTACACAAGCCATGCCACATCAGCTTGCTGTTCTTTTGGGGTTGAAATACGCTGACGCGCTTGCAATCTTAACTGTTCTTGAAACAGAAGGGCTTTGCGAAAATAAACTTCTCATTTATCACAGATGCGATCCGGAAGTGCCAGCAGGGGCAATTCCATACGGCAAAGGCTTTCCTGATTTACCGTGGGTTTGTCCTTTGTGTGAAAAGATAATCGAAGATTACAATGAGTTGTCTTTTGATGTCATGGCACAGTCCACTCAGCCAATCGAATTTGTTTAGTTGAACCATGCCTAGTCAAGAGGAACTCGTTCAATCCGTTATCGATGCTCTAGCACTTCTTGACAAAAATGATCCGGCATCAGATAAGCTAGCAACTTATTTGTACATTGCAGACAGAAGACTTTCAGATTATCTCGATCAGCTCAGGGAGTTCACACAACTGGAAAGTCCTACACTTTCGGAAAGTAAAAAAGGCGGTGAGCTGCTAGAACAAGTTGCCTTTCTGGCCTTTCAGGGATTCAAGGGAGTCACAAGTTTAAAGAGCTTTCAGTCAGCAGGCCCTCAATATGATCTTCTAGTTAGTGGAGACCAACCAGCTTGGTTACATGTTTGTAATCTGCTCTATCTTAAAGAAAACCAGAGAGGTATAGTAGTCGAGGCAAAAGCCACAAAGCAACGATTGCCGGACAAACAGTTTGCGCGACTGTGCAGCATCATGGAGCTAAATCTCTCAAGCATAGTTGGCCTTGGAGTGTTCTTCACACTGAAGGGAGCAGCTGGATTCCCTGAAAGAGGAAGCTCTAGACAGCGAATCATCAGAGATTGTCGGCTTCGTCAAGTGCTTTTTCATGCTAAGACCCAGAAATTAATTGTTGTCCTAGATAAAGATGATATTTTTGAGCTAGGTAAAAATGGCACTTTAATTCAGATACTCGTTAGGAAGATTAGAGATTTATGCGAACTAAGTGGTCTTCCAACTCCTCCAGTTGATGAACCCAAAGAGATGATAGATTTACCCAATCACCTGAAGCAACTATACGAGGCTTCTGACACTTAGAAAGATGAGTGAGTGCAATTGCTGAATTATCTTCCACTCTGCAATATCGCTTTGCTAAATCGCCACGTCAGAACACCTGCTGCCACAGTAAGACTGATCGCCAATCCCCACCATAGCCCAACGCCGCCAAATCCTAATACAATCCCCAAGGTGTAGCCGCCGGGCAAGCCAATTCCCCGATATGCCACAATGCCAATCCATAGGGGAATTTGGGCTATGGCTGGCTTTCTCAAAGGCGAATCACAGAGGCGGAGTTAGATGGTCGTAACGCTTTGTCCCTCGATTTGTTACGCAACGCAGTTTTTGCTCGTCACGGACGGCGATTTGTAAATTCAACCTTGCAGGATTATTTCAACAGCCAACCCTGGTACACGCCACGTTATAACCCTGAGCAATTCCCAGCGCGTTTGCTGACACCCATCGAGCGGCACAACGTTGATACGATTCTCCGGTATCAGGAGCGGACTGGACAAAGGTACTTTTGATGGACGTTCAACAAGGGTGCAGCAGTAGCTTGAGCAAAGTCGGCTATTGTGTCATAACGGATGAAAGTTACTCAAGTGTGAATGACCGATTACTTGGATTTTGCTCCTAGTGTTACGGAGCGCTCTCAAATCAAAGCCTTTATCGAATCTGATGTCGGAGTTCAAGCGACTGAAGCGAAGCTCTACGGCGTCTTTTCGGCTTGGTGGCAGTTGCACGCGCCAGGTTTGGGGGAGTTGCCGAAGACGAAGAAGGTGATGGAACTGAGGGCGGAGTTTTTGACTTCGTTTGTTGATAGCCTCGAACCTGTCGGTTTACTTGACCGCTTCAAGGTGGCGGGAGTGGTGGCGAGTTGGTGGGATGAGGTGAAGTATGAACTCAGAACGCTCTCAGAATCGGATTTTGGCGGGTTGGTGGATAGTTGGGTGGATACGATTCGGGATGCTCTAGAGCAAGATGATGAGACGCAGAAGAATCAGACGAAGTTCGACCCGCTCAATCATAAGCTGGTGGTGCGGTTGATGCCGGACTATCTGGAGGAAATTGCTGATGCTGAGGCGAGAATTGCCCAGTTAGAGCAGCAAAAGGAAGCCTTTGAACGGGGGGAAGAGGCGGAGGCGGAAGAGGGAGAAGCCAGCGAGGAGGAGTCGGAGGCGGTTAATTTTGCTAAGGAGTTGGAGACAAGGCTCAAGACTCTGAAAGGTTCGATTAAGGAGCCGAAGAAGGATATTAAGGATTTAAGGAAGAATTCGCCGTTGTTGAATGCGGCTAAAATCGCAGAACTTGAGGCGAGGGTTGAGCCGATGGAAGCGGAAATTGCCGAGATTGAGAAACAACTGGAACCCTATAAGGAAATTAAAAAGCAACTGGCTCAAGCGAAGGGGATACTGAGGACGCTCAAGAATGAATTGGTGAAGCGTTTGGACGCTAAACGTGCGGCGTTAACGGATGAGGACTGTCAGGGGTTGGTGTTGGCGATTTTCAAGGATGGCTTAACGGCTGAATTGGAGCGATATGTCTCGGCTCACCGTCAGCAGGTAATTGTGGCGGTTGAGAATTGGTGGGATAAGTATCGGGTGACGTTGCAGGATATTGAAGCTCAACGGGATGCGGCGCGTCAGCAGTTGAGTGAGTTTTTAAGTGGGTTGGGGTATGCGTGAGACTCTGGTTAAGACTGAGGAGCTTAAGGATTCGCCAGTAGAGAAGATTCCAAAAGATTGGGAAATTGTTTCTCTAAAAAATGAGATTAATATACTTCATGGCTACGCTTTCGAGGGTGAATATTTTTCTGATGAACCTCCCGGAGACGTACTTTTAGTTCCTGGTAATTTCCACAGAGACGGGGGACTTTATTTTGATGATAATAATACCAAGTATTATCGAGGGTTAATTCCTGATGGTACTGTCTTAGAAAACGGACAACTCCTTATTGTAATGACTGACCTCTCGCCCAGAACACTTATTTTGGGGCGAGTTGTCCTGCTAGAATTACCGTTTCGAGTTTTACATAACCAACGAATTGGGAAAATTGTCCCAAAGCTACCCAATACGTGGGACAAGCGCTTTTTGTTGCTTGTGATGAATAGCGACATGGTGCGGCGCAACATCATCAGCAATGCAACAGGTACAACAGTGCGACATACTTCGCCAGATCGGATTCTCGCGAATGTAGTTCCCAAGCCACCTATTGAAGAACAAAGCAAAATTGCCGAGATTCTCAACACGATAGATGAGACGATCGCACATACCTCCTCCCTCATCGCCAAGTTCAAGCAGATGAAGGCTGGACTGCTGCACGACTTGCTGACACGGGGGTTAGATGAGAATGGGGAATTGAGGGATGCGATCGCGCACCCTGAACAGTTCAAAGATTCACCACTGGGACAAATTCCAAGTGATTGGAAGTGTGAGAAGTTGCAACATTTATGTAAAACTCCAATCCGTGATTTTGGGAGTTTTTCAATGACTAACTTAATTCAATTCCTAAATTCAGGTATCCCTTTTTTGAAGTCAGAGATGGTTGAAGAAGAAAATCTAAATACAGAAAACTTAACTTTCATTTCTCTTAAAGTTCACAACTTACTAAAAAAATCATGGGTATATCCAGGCAATATTTTATACAGCAAGATTGGTTCTGCTCTTGGAAAAGCAGTTTTGTATGATGGTCATTTAGGTATTTGTAACAGCAATGCTGCTATTGCAAAAATTGATATTAATGAAACGATTGCCCTACCTATGTATGTTGTCCATATTTTGAACTCAATTGAAGGAAAAGGAAGAATAATGAAAAGTATTGTTAGCCTTCTTCCTAGAATTAATTTAACTGATATCTATAATTTTGAGCTTGCTCTACCACCTATTTCAGAGCAGCATAGAATTATTGAAATTCTTGAGTCAAATGAAAAAAGAATCAATGCAGAAGAAGCCTACTGCGAAAAGCTCAAACTCCAGAAACAAGGACTGATGCACGACTTATTAACTGGAAAAGTGCGAGTCAAAGATGCTTGAACTTAAGCAAGGCAACCTATTGGAAGAAGATGCTGAAGCCCTAGTAAATGCCGTTAATTGCGTCGGCGTTATGGGTAAGGGTATCGCCTTGCAGTTTAAACAGGCATTTCCTGAAAACTTCCAGCAATATAAAAAGGCTTGCGATGCCAAGGAAGTGCAGCCTGGGCAAATGTTTACCGTTCCCACAGGGAAGTTATTCAATCCCAAATACATTATCAACTTTCCCACCAAACGCCACTGGAGAGAAAAGTCAAAAATCGAAGATATTCAGAGTGGACTCAAGGCACTTGTGGCAGAAGTTCAGCGGTTAGGTATTACTTCGATTGCTATCCCTGCTTTAGGATGCGGTAACGGTGGATTAGATTGGTTAGAAGTCAAACCCCTGATTGAATCAGCGTTTGCCGAACTGCCAGAGGTAAAGGCAATTGTTTTCGAGCCTTCTCAGTCACATCTAAACAGAAAAAGACCCTCTAACCCGAAAAATGCGAGTCAAACTACCATAGACTCATATCTTGCATAGTCCCTCAGACTAGAAGTCTGGGGCTATACAACCTAAGTCCGCCTGCGCGGACTCGCTGGAATTCCAAGGGTTAAACCCGCGCAGGCGGGTTTTGTTTGTGTAGCCGCGATTTCTAATCGCCAGACGATGTGAGATAGACCTAACGCAACGCAAAGAGGCATATTATGGCAACACTCACCATCGACAACCTACCCGATGACTTAATGGCACAACTTCAACAACTTGCCACCCAAAATAATCAACCCCTTAACGAACAAGTCATCAGCCTGCTAAAACAAGCCTTACAAAAACCTCAACCTCCCCTAAAATTCCTCATTTCCCCTGAAACTGACCCCACCTGGGAAGAACGCCGAAAAGCAACCCCACAAATTCTTGCTGATATCGAACGCCGTCGAAAAGAACTGCCTTCAGATATTGAATGGCTAGATAGCACCGCCCTGATTCGAGAAGATAGAGACAGCCGATGACAACCCCGATTAAATGCGTCGTTGACGCCAGTGTGTGCATCAAACAATTTGTTCCCGATCCGCTATCTACCAAAGCACAGCAACTGTTTGCCCATCTTGCCAATCCCCTTCAGGAAATTTACATACCCGATCTGTTCTATATCGAGTCTGCTAATACCCTCTGGAGATATGTTCGTGCAGGGCAGTTGACGGCTACCCAAGTTCAAGCGAATTTAGCGACACTCAAAGCCTTATCGCTGCGAGTTGTTTCCACGGCTGAGTTGATGGAAGAAGCGGTTAATATCGCGATCGCTTACGGAATTTCTGCCTACGATGCCTCTTATGTCGCCCTTTCCCACCGAGTCAGTTCTCCTTTGCTAACTTTAGACCAGAGGTTGGTGAATACTTTAGCAACCGCACCCTATGACGTGCGTTTGTTTACCGACTTCTCTGTTCCTCCCTTGCCCTAACCGATGCCCCAACCAACGCCAGAATATATCTACGTTGAAAAGCCGACCATTGACCAACTTGTAAGTATGGGTTGGCAGTACATCGAAGGCAGTTGGGACGACCCCCAAGTTACCGATCGCGAGAACTTCAAGCAAGTCCTAATTAGCGATCGCCTAAAAGCCGCCATCAAGCGCATCAACCTCGACGACAACGGCAACCCTTGGCTCGATGATACCCAAGTGAATGCCGCTGTGAGTCAGCTAGAACGTCTGACATCACAAAGACTGATGGAAGCCAATCAAGCGGCTACAGAATTACTCCTCAAAGGCACCACCGTTTTAGGGCAAGACGGCAAACAGCACACCGTCCACTTCATCGACTTCGAGCATCCTGAAAATAACGGCTTCCTCGCCATCAATCAATACCGAGTAGACCCCCCTTGGGCAACAGGCAACCGAGGGTTTATCGTCCCGGACATCGTGCTACTCGTCAACGGCATCCCCCTCGTCGTCATCGAGTGCAAAAGCCCTAAACTCGATAACCCCATCACAGAAGCCATCCGCGACTTGTTGCAATATTCCAACCAACGGGGAAGCAGCCAACCGGAAGGCGCAGAAAAGCTATTCCACTACAACCAGTTAATGATAGCCGCCTCTGCGGGACGGGCAGCAGCAGGAACCATCGGCGCAAACTACGAGCATTATGTCGAGTGGAAAGATACCACTCCCCGCCCCAAAGCCGAAATTGCCGCAGAACTCGGCGTTACCGAACTCAACTCCCGCCAAATGCTCATTGCCGGGATGCTACACCCCGCAAACCTCCTCGACATCCTGCGAAACTTCACCTTGTTCAAAACCAGCGGCGGACGCACGATTAAACTCGTCCCCCGTCACCAACAATATCGGGCAGTCCACGAAGCAATCGGGCGACTCCTGCACAACCCAACCCGCACCCAACACGGCACCGATGACCAACGCGGCGGTATCATCTGGCATACTCAAGGTTCCGGCAAAAGCCTGACAATGGTGTACCTGATACGGAAAATCCGCACTATCCCCGCCTTGCGCCGCTTTAAGATAGTCGTCGTTACCGATCGCACGGACTTAGAAAAGCAACTCTCCGATACAGCCGTCCTGACAGGCGAACCCTTACAAAGAGCGAAAAACGTCAAAAAGCTAGAAGAGTACCTCAAACAACCCGGTGCTGGCTTAGTCTTCGGGATGATTCAGAAATTCAAAGGCGGCGAAGATTCCGAGGAAGAAGAAGAAATTGAGCCAATCAAGAAAAACCTCAATCCTTCCGAAGATATCCTAGTCCTAATTGACGAAGCCCACCGTTCCCACGCCAGCACCCTCCATGCCAATCTCTTGGAAGCCTTACCCAACTGCGCCCGCATCGGCTTCACTGGCACTCCCATCGAAACGAGTGCCAAAACAAACACTAGGCGCATCTTTGGTTCCTTTATCGACCAGTACAACATCCGCCAATCCCAAGCAGACGGTGTTACCTTGCCTATCCTCTACGAAGGCTTAGAAGCCAGAGGTGCCGTTACTTCTGGCGATGACCTCGACCAACTGTTTGAAATCATCTTTCAGGATAAAACCCCAGAAGAACGGGCGCAAATTAAAGCCAAATACGCTACTAAAACCCAAGTCTCCGAAGCACGGGAACTGATTAAAGCCAAAGCCCGGAATATGCTGCGCCACTATATCGAGCGTATCCTACCCGGAGGCTTCAAAGCTCAAGTCGTTGCCTCTACCCGTCTCGCCGCCGTGCGCTACCAGGAGGCATTTGCCGAAGCGCAACAGGCACTGGTGCAACAACTCCAATCTCGCGCCGCCATCTTAGCAAGTCTAAACCCCGAAACCTTAGAATCCCTGGATGCAGAAACTGGCTTTCTCGCCTTAGCCTTCCCGCACCTAGACACCATCCGCCGCTTAGAATTTGCCACCGTCATCTCCTCGGACAAAAACGACGACCCAAGCTGGAAAAAGTGGACAGATAAGAGTCAACAAGAAACCCATATCGAGCGATTCAAAAAGCCGTTAGAGCAAGATAGTTTGGCGATTTTAACGGTGAAAAGTATGCTCCTGACAGGCTTTGATGCCCCACTGGAGCAAGTTTTATATTTAGACCGGGGCATGAAAGAATATGAATTGCTGCAAGCCATTGCCCGTGTCAACCGCGTCTATGACGATACCAAGAAATATGGGCTAGTCGTCGATTACTACGGTGTTGATATCGCGGCTGCCCTCTCTGTTTACGAGAATGTGGATATCGAAAATGCTTGGTTTGATATTCGCCAAGAATTGCCCAAACTGCGCGACAAACACCAGCGAGTGATTGCCTTATTCACCCAAAACGGCTGCATGATTGATGACGTAGAAAGCTGTGTAGACTTACTCCGAGACGAACGCCTGCGCGTCGAATTCAACGACACATTCAAAGATTTCCTCGACACCCTCGACACCATCCTCCCCCGCCCGGAAGCCTTGCCCTATGTCAAAGATGCCAAGAAACTCGGTTTAATTAAAAAATCCGTTGCTGACCTTTACCGGGATGAAAAACTCAACCTTGTCAGCGCCAAAGAGAAAGTTCGGGCATTAATTGACCAATACATTGAATCCCAAGGAATTGACCCGAAAGTACCGCCGATTGATATCCTGTCCTTGGACTTCAAAACCCACGTCCAGCGCCATCGCTCAATTAAAGCACAAGCGGCAGAAATGGAATTCGCTGCCCGTCACCACATCAGCATCCACTATGATGAAGACCCGGTTTATTACAAAAACCTGAGCGAAAAACTGACAGAAATTCTTGACTCTCTTGCCGACAACTGGGACGAAAAAGTTGAAGCGTTACGCCAGTATATCGAACAAATCCAAGCAGGTCGCCCCACCAATGAAACGGGACTCGACCCGAAAACTCAGCTTCCCTTCCTCAACATCTTGGGCGAACATTCACAGATAGAACTGCCCAAACTCGCCCAAGCTACTGTAGAAATTGTCGATCGCATCCGCCAAGAAGTGCGGCGGGTAAATTGGGCAAGTCCCATTGTCCAAGAAGACTTGAGACGCTGGATAGCCGACTACTTGGATACTAACGATTTAGTGGACTACGACCAACTCGAAGAAGTGGCGGATAAACTGGTGCAACTTGCCCGCAAGAATCGTGATAGTTTGATGGCATGACCACCATCACCTTTGGCGACCTCAGTTTTGAACTGCGCCACAGTGCCAAACGTCGCACCATCGGCATCACCGTCGAACGGGACGGTCAATTAATCCTGGCATCTCCTCCAGAAGTGCCGATGGAAACGCTGGAGAAAGTGGTTCGGGACAAACGCCTCTGGATTTACAGCAAACTCCTCAAAAAAGAATCCCTCAATCCCCCCACTACTGTCAAAGAATACGTTTCAGGAGAAGGGTTTTATTACCTGGGACGCAGCTATCGCCTCAAGTTGGTGGATGGTGTGAAGCAACAGCCACCCCTGAGACTCTACCAAAGCCGCTTTGAATTGCAGCGCGACGCACAGGCACGGGGGAGAGAAGAGTTTATTCGATGGTATTGCGATCGCCTACGCCTGATTTTAGATGCACAGATTGCCGCTTTTGTCAATCGTGTTGGGGCTTCTCCCCGTTCGGTGCAGGTACGCGAGTTAGGCTACCGTTGGGGTTCATGCGGACATAAAGGAGATTTATATTTTCACTGGCGAGTGGCGATGCTGCCGCGAACCATGATTGAGTATGTGGTGGTTCACGAGTTGGTGCATCTGATTGAACCGCACCATACTACTGGGTTCTGGGATAGGGTGGAGCGGGTTGTGAGTGATTGGTGCGATCGTAAACAGTGGTTAGCCCAAAATGGGGCAAGTTATGACCTTTAGGGATGGGTGAAAAGCCCTGAGTCAGTTTGTAGACACACTGATTGGTTCTGGCTGATCTAAGGATCTGACTTTCTTACGACTTTTCTGTGACTTTTTCCGACTGCCAAGGCGTATGCCGAAAAGTTAGGTTATGCTGGATTCTGTTTTGAAACAATTTCTGGATGCGTCTAGATGTGGAGCAGCTTTATGTGTATGCTCCTTTAACTACAGTTCCTAACTGTTGTTAGAACAAATCTAATTGAAGAGGAAATAAATATGAGTGGTTTCTCAATTGCTACAGAGGTTTTTGCATTTATCCCTAATTACGAAAACAGAAAAATTGACATCTACAAAGATGCAAAAGCATCAGGTGATATTTCAGGGCAAATGTTCTACTACACTCCTCTGTTTTCCTTGGTGGCTAATGAAGAGGGGAAGCCAACAGTAACAGTTGACGAAAAAAATGTCGAAATCCTTTTTCAATGCTTCACAGAAGAACTACACGATGTCGTTTTGACTGAGGTAAGGGCACGACTTGGAAGTAATGAGCTTAAAAGTACGCAAATTGGCTTAATTCCTCTAACTCAAATTGAAATAGAGCCTGAATCTTTTGGTGTGGCTTCTTCTGTTGATCCTAAGACTGCTGGGTTGAGCGCAATTTCAGTAAGCGAAAAGTATACAGCTAGCTTTCAGTTTTCTGATGAAGAGTTAGCAGGGAAATTTGCAAAACGGGTAGAGGAAAAACGTGAAGACTTCAATGTGAAGTTAACTGTTCCATCCGCAGGCACAATTGTTGACATGATTGAAATTAGTGCTAGTGACTTCAAAAAAGTCGATTGGAAAAATTTTGTTAATGACAAAAATGCCGAAAAAAATATTGATAATGAAAATCAATATTTTACTATCGATGAGCTTTCAAATAGCTTCTCAAGCATTTTAAGACGGATTAACATTACAGTTGTTACTGAGAAACCAGATGCTAGACAGTTAACTCTTGATGACAAAAACAAGCTTCTTGAATTGTTTATTCAAAATCTAACAAAGTCTGTAGTACAAGATTTTGATAGTTTTCCGCCTCCTGGTGTCACTGACATTTTTATCAACAATGGATCATTTAAACCTAATGTAATCACAAAGGCAAGGGAATCTACATCTAAGGCAATGACTAGCGCATTTGAAAGCTTGATAGATGCAGCTGAAGAAGATATGAAAGGTGGGACCGAGTGGAGCGAGCGCAAATCACTACTAGAGCAATTGGATAAAGCGTACAGAAACAAAAAAGGTGATGGTAGCTTTGCAGCAGGCGTTAATGTACTTAAGGTCGTTGGTGTTTCCAGCAAAGGCACAGCAAGCTTTGACTTTACTGATGATACTCTCAAGGCGATGCGACAAGAGTCAGAGGCAACTGATTTCAATCAGTTTAGCTCTGAGACAAGAAATAAAATGAAATCTGAACTCAAAAACTTATTACAGGAACACTCAAATTTTGAATGGGAAAAAGAAGGCGAAGAAATTATTCCTAAAAAGGTTAAATTAAGTCGGATTATTAGTGGTGAGTTTAAAGCCGAGACTAAGCTTCTACAAACGACTCGAACAATTGAGCGTTCAGTCACTAGAATCGGATTCGCAATCAACAGCAACATCAACCTGATTAACTTAGAGAACAAAATGCAGAAAGAACTTGAGGCGTTAAAAGCAGAAATTGAATCTTTGAAAGGGCAGCTATCTGGCAAGGCTGATAATTCAGCGCTCCAAACTGTAGAAACTAATCTCTCCAACACAATTGGAACTGTTCAGGCTATAGCTAATAATGCTCAAGCTACTGCTAATGATGCAGTTAACAGAGCCAATACCGCCCAGAGTATTGCTAACAATGCCCAGAGTATTGCTGATCAAGAAAAGGTGGTGATTAAAACGGATTTTGTACCTGGGACGGGCGAAGATACTAAAAAGAACTGGTTTGATTCGCAGACCGCTGCTCATCGTTATTGTAAAGACAATGGCTTTCAGACTGGATTTTTGATAGGGGAATCACCTGATGGCAAAACTTACTATGTTGCCTGTCTCAAGTAATTATCTTGCGGCTGAATAGCAGCCTAACAATTTGCTTAGAACAGACTGTTGAAAGATCCGGATGCCAAGTTCACGGTTGTTCGCAGCCGCTCCGTTAGCTAATCAAAAACTGAAGCTTTTCCACAAGAAAAGTAATCAATCTCTAAACAACGAGGAGTACAGATGCCAGTATTGATCGCTCAAGTGTCTGTGATTATAGTCGCTTTGATTCATGCACTAATCAGCATTAGTGAGATATTTCTATGGAAAAATCCTCTGGTGCATGAACGAATTGGTTTTAATCAAGTTGACGCAGACAAAGCCGCGCCAATTGTTGCTAATGCTGGTTTGTATAACGGGTTTATTGCAGTAGGTCTAATTTGGGGACTTTTAACAAGCACTAATGCCGTAACTATTCAGTTATTTTTTCTAAGCTGCGTCTTTGTCGCTGGAGTATTTGGTGCTGTGACGTTAAGGTGGACAACCCTCATCCTACAAATGCTACCTAGTCTAGTTGCTCTCGTTGCTGTTTGGTATGTGAACTATTTGATGTGACGTTGATATCAAGGAGAAGTTGATGATAACCGTTAAACTTCAGGTTGCCTACGGCAATCCTAAAATAATAGCTATGGTAAACGGTCTAGCTGCGTATCACGCTAAAGCCGAAGAAGATAGCTATGATCAAGTGCTACTGTCTTTTGAATTTGATTCAGAAGAAAAAGCTAACAACTTTCTTGGTGATCTTAAGCAGTATTTGAAAGGCTATGTTAAGCCTTCAAACGATTCATGATCTAACAGTTTGCCGCAGACTGCAAGCATTGTAGAATCGTGCAGTAAGTTATTGCCAATGGTTTTAAAAGCATTAGGGTTGTCAGCGTAGCATCGCAGTATTTGCTTAAACTGCCACTCCATCCGATGATAAGGTGACTTGGCATTAGGAAAAGTGGATCGCTTATTCATTCCCTGCCAACTTTTCCAGCAACGCTTGCCACGTCTCAATCTGCTGCTGTAATTGCTGTTTGGGCGATCGCGCTTGGCAAGATGAGGAAAAGCGATCGCTCATTCATTCGCTCCCAACTTCTCCAGCAACGCTTGCCACGCCTCAATCTGCTGCTGCAATTGCTGGATGCGATCGCCTTTTGCCTGATGAGTGCGATCGCTCATTCCTTCCCTTCCAACTTTTCCAGCAATGCTTGCCACACTCAATCTGCTGCTGTAACTGCTGGATGCGATCGCCTCATTTATCTCGCTTACTCTGACTCGGCAGAATTTTCCCTTCCTCCTGAGCTTGCCTAATTGCTCTTTTAAGAATTAACACCGCCATTTGAGATAAAGAGCGCTCCTCCGCGTCTGCCAATTGTTGCAGCGCTTCCTTGTCTTCTTCATCCATATAGAGGGTCACAGTCACTTTCGCCATGTCATAAATCATAGGCGTTCCTGTGTGTTTTCCTCTCCAATAAATAGAAACACACAGAAACACATAATGATTGTGTTATTCTGTGTGTCATTCATCCTGTCCTACAAAGTCAAAAGCCAGCGCTCAAACCTTCCACAGTCCAGCGCTGGCTTTTAGCTCCCCAATAAAAGGAGACTCTAACAATGGTAAAACCAAGCTATCGAAGTGACAGCCTCTGTCTGTATCAGCAAGCCTTAGACGATTTTGCGATCGCGCCTCTTCTTACCCGCCTAAAAACCTACTCCGACGCTGACTTCGATGCAGCGTGGATGAACCTAACCCAACTCGAACTCGAAAGCCTAACCGCCATCCTCATCCAAGACTTTACCGCGAACCTAAAAGGAAAAGCGATCGCCGGATACTTAAACGCCATCCGTCACGGCAGCACCAACATACCCCCCAGCTTAATTCAGCGAGCATTCACGCCCCCATCCATTGACCTGCCTGCAAACTTCCCCAATGTTCAGACCCCTCGCTACTTGTACGGCGACAAACTGCGTTGGATTCCTGACAGAGACAAGACAGACTGGGGTGTTGCAACTGGAAGATTTTACAGCTTTGCTCCCCACCACTGCGCTTGGGCGTGGTGCTACCTGATCTGGCTCGATAAACTTTCCCCCAGCGCCGCTATTACAGTTGCCGATATCGCCTGGGAAAACGACCTCAAACCCTTGGAGGACGCTGCATGAAACCCCGTCCTCTCACCGAACAAGAGCAAACCCTAATCGACCTCTACGGATACTGCCAGCTGGGAATGACACCGCAGCAATTCTACGCCAAATGGCAAGTGAATCACGAAGCGATCGCCTTCATCTGCTCTCGTTCCATGTCTACCGTTCAGCGTTGGTTTAGAAGGGGTAAAAACTACCGCCGTCCGCAACCTGCCGATTTACGCCATCTCGCTTTGATGGATTTCCTATTGGAGCATTATCAGGACATTCCCGAACAACTCTTCAAGGCGCTGTGCTGTCCTAAGCACAACCCTTAACAATCCCATCACCTAATGTAAATACCCATTTGAAATTATCTCGCTAGCCATCCTATGAGTAGGGTAGCTTTAGTTGTTTAGAGCGATCTACAAAGCTTGAGAACAATCAAAGCGAACCAGAGCAAAGTCAACAACCGCAGGGCTTCAGGACGGCGTATCGCCCAAGAAATTGAAGTTATCCACGCTGCACTCAAACGACGCGGCTACCGCAATCATTTTTGAACTAGGACTGGAACAGCAAGACTTATGTACACCAAGGAATAGTTTTAATCCTTCTCAAAGACGCGATCGCTTTTCCGAGAAATGATGGAATTTACTGTAAAACAGGCTTCTGATACTTTGCCATCTCAGCAAACGTCATAAAACACCGCTGACAATGGCCGCCCACCCACAAAGCTGGAACTTTAAACCTTGCTTTGCAATTTGGGCATTCAGATAGCAAGCGTAACTGGTGCCTCCCACACCTATTTGCCGTCTTAAACTGCCATTCAATCCGGTGACAAGCAAATTCAGCATAACAAGCCCCACACAACCGAATTGGCTCGTGCTTCATTCCTACTCCAGCAGGAGGCAACATATTTGCCAATTTATCTGCTTCAATTCCAACTACTGTAGTTAGAGCTTCTAACTGTTGCCGAGCAGGAAAGGGGTTGTGATAAAACTTTTCCCAACGAGCGATCGCACCTCCAAGTCCCGCCACCTTCCCTAAACCAGTTGGCGTTAGATTGTTTGCCCGTCGAAACCGTCCCAAGAAGTGGCTCAGACTTTCCCCCTCAAAGAGTTCCACTCGAAATAGCCAAGGCTGAATATCCGAAGCTTCCATTATCTGTACTGAGCAGCTACTTCCTTTAACGTCTCCAAATCAATCTTTTGCAAGCCTTTCTTTAAAGACTCAATAGCTGCTTCCCTGAGAATCATATCCATCAAACCGATATAACCCGCCGTCGCTTCCCCCAATGTTTTCAACATCGTCTTACTAGACAAATTAGAAGCCACAGGCAACTGCAAAACTTTCTTTTCCCAAACCTCTACCGTCTGCTTAAACTCTCCTCCTGACAACTTGCCGAAGCGATGACAAGCACGAAAGCGGTTGTAAACTTGTTCATCTCGCTTAATTACCGTATCCAAGCGGTCAGTACCTACCAAAATGACGGAAATCTCCAACTTGTCAAAGATATCCCGCACCTCAGCAAATGTTTTAGGCTTCAGGCGGTCAGCTTCATCAATAATCAGCATTTCCACACTACAGCCCTTGAGGACTCGTAAAGTGCGATCGCGAATTTCTGCTACCGTCCCCTTGACCATTTGGTATTTCAAATGTTCAAGAATCACCCCAAACAATTCCTTAGCACCACACTCTTGAGGAATTTGAATATAAACAACAGGTACAGTTGGTGGTTTACCAACTTCTTGAATCGGTTTATGACGCAATCTATAAGCATCACAGGCGATTGTTTTACCCGTTCTTGACTCTCCCACAACCCTGCCGGACTGTCGCGATTGGCGCTTTCCTTCCAACCAATCATTAAGAACTTTCACTTGTTCTAGATCCACAAAAGGCTTACGGTTCAATCGTTGAATTTCCGCCTGTACTTTCTCGCTATTAAGTGGGATCTCACCTAATTCTTGGGCAACCGCTTTAGCTTCATTTTTAGTCATCGCTTACCAGCCATAATCCTCACGCATTTGTTCGTAATCAAATACTTCTGGCATCTCTGGTTCTGCTTCACTTTGAATAGATGTCACTTCTATTTCTTCAGGTTCAACAGATAAGGGTTGTTTCGCTCTTTTGACTTCAACCTGTTCTGCTTTTTGACGTTCCTTTTTGGTTTTCTTTTGAGTTAAGAAAGTATCGCGATCGCGCACTTCTGTCAAAATCGAGCGGTTACTGACAGTTTTCCCTTCTTCCCGAATCTTCCGACTGCTGGCTTTCGCCTCATCTAAAGATAATTGCTCTGTCTCTAAATCCTGAGCATAAGCACGCGCTAGAAAAACCTCTTTGTTGCCTTCTTGGTGATAGACCAAAACAGTTGTGATATCTCTGGGGTCATATCGCAGCACCACGCTTTCTCCGGCATAGCCTGCCAAATGCTCACCTCGGTACATCAGGTTTTCAAATTGCAGGTAGCCCCCTCTTTGGATACTGCGTCTTGCTTGCTTCATTAAGCAGATATCTAACTCCCTTTCCGAAAAGACATCAGGAGCAGAAACCCTTAATCCAGCATCCCATCGTTGAAACCGCGTTTGATCTCCCATCCGGGCATCAATCCGCTGGTTGTAGTTATCAACGATGTATCGCACCAATCTTTGCTCTAATTGCCTGAGTGTAAGGCTTGCATCTTTTTCAGCCTCTTTAGGTCGCTCTTGTACGTTCGACCCCGTATACCCTGGCAACGTTGAGAAAAGTTCACTGTTGAGAGTCTTGAAAGGACGCTCAACGATACCACCTTCACTGGGGCGATCGCGTAAATGACAAACAAACCCTAACTGCACTGCAATCTGCTGCAAGTGGTTAGAACGAAAATCCTTACCCCCATCTGTATAGAAGTGTTCGGGTTTGCCATAAGTCCCCCACTCGCAATGCAGTTTGTATTCAGAACCATACTGCTTGGGCAAAATCCCATGACGTAAAGCTAACGCTACCACCTGAGAACTTGGAGCATCGTAGCCCAAATTAATGCCCATAATGCAGCGAGAATAGGTATCAATAACTGTTGTCAGCCAAGGACGGCTGAGAAGTTGACCATGTTGATCTACCAGCAATACATCTACGCGGGTGTGGTCGCATTGCCAGACGTGGTTGCTATACTCTACTGATAAGTCCTTACTATCGCGGGTTTTGACTGATAAACGGGATCCTCGCCAACCAGGGGTACGAATACTTTTAGCTTTCTCCTGCTTCTCAATTACTGGTTCTAGAATGCGGTATACCGTCATGTGACTAGGAGATTTGAGGCCTAGCTGCAAAGCTCTTACCTGTACTCGCAGGAAAACCTGCTTAGGAGTCATTCTTTTACTCCCTTTATTTCCCTCGCGATAAGTTTTAAGAATAAACTCCTGCCAGTCTTCCTCAATCCGGTGCTTACCTTTATCTGCGCGTTCTGTCTTATTTACTCCAAGCAGTCCTTCCTGTTCCCATTTGTCAAGCAGCCGTCTTACTGTACGCACTGACTTCCCCAATTTGGCGGCTGCTTCCTGAATCCTTTCACCAACGGGGCGATCGCTTGGTTCCAAAAGACTTTGAATTACTTCCATCTTCAGAAGAGCTTCATCCGAAAGTTCACTCACTATTACGGAAGCTTCCGTGAGATTAGCTCCCTCGTCTGCGATATTTGCCGAGACCCTTGTTTCAGAAAAGCCTGCGTCTGGCATAAACAAAATTGTTTTATAGCAACATATTTGTATTTTAGGAACATATTAAGTGACAGTCAATATGTTAATTCTGCCAAAAGTCAGAAAATAACCATTTCTGACAAGTGACACTTAAATTGTTAATTTTCTGGGATTTGACACTTAAATTGTTAATCTGGTTTTATTAAAGTAAAAGGGCATCACATAAATAAAACCCCTCTATAACTATTGGTACAGAAGGGCTTCAGACACTTTGAAGCTGTGTGACACTATTTTGTTAATGTGACAAATAATTTGTTAATGTACATTAGTTGTAGAGTGACTAATTGTTTGTCTAGACAGATTATTGTCAATTAAGACGAATTATAATATGTCTTCGTGCCAAATTGATGTCGTTGAACTATTAGTGACCCCTCACGTTTGGAAAAAACAGCTTTCCTTACCGTTAGTTAGCAGAAAGCGAAAGCCCCCAAATATAGGGGCTTCTTGGTTATGTCAATGGCGTGCGATCGCTACCTTCCCACGCCATACACGCAAAGAGTTTAACTATCTTCTGGGATTCATACAGACTGGATTTGGATTATGTAAACAATCCCAACTTCCTGGCCGAAGATTGCTATCTCCAGTAGTGCTTTGTGGTGTATTAGTGGTGGGTGTGCGTGCAGGCGTAGTGCCGGGGGGTATTGTGGCGGGTGTGGCGTCGTTGTTGGTGCCAGCGCCAGGTGCGGGTGCGCTGTCGTTGGTGGTGCCAGCTCCAGGTGCGGGTGCGCTGTCGTCGGTGCTGCCAGCGCCAGGTGCGGTGCCGGGTGTTTGGGTTTGAGCGAATAATTGTTGGCTGCTTGCGGAGGAGTCAATACGAGCATTGCCATTAATAGAATTAACGCTATTAACTTGTGCTAATGCTGGAAAAGCCAGAAAAATTCCAGCAGTTGTAACCACCGACATCATACCAACGCCTTTTTTAATTTGAGTTTTCAGAGATGTATTCATCAGTTTCTATTTGGCTCTTACCAGTATCAGGTCGCACTTGATTAAATCTCATCCTCAACATCATAGTCGTCATACTATAGATAGAAGTAGTGCTTCCTAAGTGATGGAATGATGGGTAATGTCACAAATTTAGGCGCGACTGCACCTGACAAAATTATTCTTTTATCCTGCTATAGCGCCGTATCTAAGCTGGAAAGACGAAAGCCAAGTACGAGTGCGAAAAATATTTAAAAGTAGATTAATCGGATTCATATAGCGATGCTTAATCAAGCGCAGCTAATACCGCCTTGGGTATTAATTTATCTTTAAACCAAATAATTCTTGCTGGCACATCCTTCAAGTTTACCCCTGCTTTTTCTAGATTCAGCCGTTCCGAAATCGCTAAAATTAAGTTGTCGCATTCAGCACGACGTACCTGAGAAAATTTCTTTTGCAAATATTCCGGTCGCCAGTAGCCGACAATTTCTAGTAAGAAGGTGCGACCATCAGGATGTACTAAGCGAAAGTCGGGAATCATCACACTACCAGGAATTGGAATCAGGTCTACTTCTCGTTCTAATACCCAATCTGATTTCAACGAGTCCCAGCGGTCAGCAAAAGATGCTTCCAGCATACTATCGTAAGGCTTACCAGGGGGATAGTGGGAAACTAAGCCACAGTCAGAATTGAGGGTAAAGCGTCCCGTTTTCCAGGTTCCGGTGTAGGTGTCGCGGTTTTGGAGGATGGCGGATAGACTCCATTTTGTAACGTGGAGTAAAGCGGGGAGGAGTTTAGCGATCGCTAACCCATACCTTGTACTAGGCTTAAATAAACTCGTCGGGCCATCAACTGTAATCGTAAACCCATGATCCGCATCGCCCTCAATATACGCCATCAATTGAAACAGTTTTAGATAGCGAAATAACAGTTTATACTCTCCTGGGACGTTGCGGTGAGCATTCAAAGTAATTTGACTAGCGCGATAGAAAACGCCTTGTACTTGAGATAAATTGTAGCGGTGTAGCAAATCTTCTGGGGTAATCCCATCAAACTGAGTTAAGATGCGATTCTCAGCTAAATCTGCGTAAAGTCCAGCCTGAATTTGACTTGGTAAAACTTCTCTTTCTAGTTCCTGACTGAGTTTGTCAGCTAATATATTAAGTGTTGCACCAGAAGCTTGCGGACTCGGAATTGATTGTGCAGAAAGGGCAAAAACTCGCTCTCGTAATTCTGGCGGTTCCAGAGGACTAACTACTTCAAAAGTAGACAAGCTGCTTTTGAGAATATGAGCTAATCCTCGCTTTAAGCGATAATCTGGACTATCACCTTCTAATTCTGATAATTGACGGTCTAGTTCTCCTTGAGTGTTGCCTAATGCCTCTTGGAAGCAAATAATCAACTCATTGGCAACGGCTAAATTTTTGGCATCAATATTTAGGCGTTTTGGGACTATCGTTTCGCCATTTTGTCGGTGGATTAAAAGGTCAGTTGGTAGCATGATGAATGAACCGCAAAAAAGAGAAATAACTAAGAATCAGGAAGATTTTCATCATCATCTACCCACTTTGCTGATGATTCCGCTGCTTTCTTCGTAACACTAGAATTTGCCCCATAAAAAATCTCCAACTGCCCTTTCCTCTCTCCTCCTTCGCGTCCTTCGCTTCGCTTCACCTTCGGCTGACGCGGTTCATTCCTCTTCTCTCCCCTTCTCCTATTAGAAGTACCTTCTTCACTCGTATCTTCCGCCACAACCTCATAAAGCATAGCGCGTTTATTAGCATCATTTCCCTTACGCAAAACTCGCCCTAATCGCTGAATAAACTCGCGCTGCGAACCCGTACCAGATAATATTATTGCTACACTTGCAGCAGGAACATCAACCCCTTCATTCAGAACGTGAGAAGCAATCAAATTTTTGTATTCTCCCTCCCGAAATTTAGTTAATATCTCGTGCCGTTCTTTGATAGGCGTTTGATGGGTAATTGCTGGAATTAAAAACTCGTGAGAAATGCGGTAAACTGTAGCATTATCGGTAGTAAAAATCAACGTGCGTTCCGGATAATGTTGGGCTAAAATATTAGATAATATTCGCAGTTTACCATCAGTACCAAGAGCAATATCTTTAGCTTCGCGGTGAGCTAACATGGCACGTCGTCCAGCTTGCGATCGCGCACTTACCATGACAAACTGCTGCCACCCTTGAATACTGCCTAAAGAAATATTTGATTCTCGCAAAAAATTGTTGCGTAGTTGAATCAGCTCGTTGTAGCGATCGCGTTCTAGTTGCGACAACTTTACCTTAATCTGCACCACTTCATGATTGGCTAAAGCCGCACCTGCTAATTCCTCAGCAGTTTTGCGATAAACTTCCGCACCGATTAACATATTAAGATCAGTGTGCTTGCCATCAGAACGCTCAGGAGTAGCGCTGAGTCCGAGACGATAAGGCGCGATCGCATACTCAGCAATTACCCGACTAAAATCTGTAGGTAAGTGGTGACACTCATCAAACACTAACAAAGCATACCTGTTTCCCAAAGTCTCCGCGTGAATAGCCGCACTGTCGTAAGTAGCAACCAGTATCGGCGTTTTATCTCGCGAACCGCCACCCAACAACCCCACCTCCGCATCCGGAAAAGCCGCCGTTAAGTGAGCATACCACTGGTGCATCAAATCCAGAGTCGGCACCACAATCAACGTACTGCGCGGTGTCGATTGTATCGCCATTTGCGCTAGATAAGTCTTTCCCGCCGCCGTTGGCAACACCACAACCCCTTGCCTACCGGCTTGCTTCCAAGCCAACAGAGCCTCCCTCTGATGCGGATAAGGTTCCATCTCCATACTCGCCACCAGGGAGAGAGACTCAAAACCCTTCGCCTCATCGATAAAATTAGTCCCTTCCGCTTGCAGCACTTCCACCAATTGGCGATAATATATCGCCTGGATGCGGAACTTTTCCACTCTGTCATCCCAAGTAGCGTATTCTACCCAAGATTTCCCCCTTGGCGGTGGATGCAAAATTAAAGTTCCTCGATCAAAAGATAATGTAGGGGTACGAGCCATTGGTTTTTTGAATTCTCTGTCCCCGATAATTTTAGAAGAGTCAAGGCATAATGCAGAATGGTAGTTCGCCTGACATCTTGCACTTGATGATTTTTAATCGCCAGCTAGATTTTTTTAATGGGAATGCTTCCTTAACAAACAGCGTGTTTACGGTAGCGACAGAGGAGAACTGAACAAAGATGTGGAGAGTAACGCATCCCCGACTGCGGCGCTACGGTGTTGCTGTAATTAGTACAGGTATGGCGCTACAACTGACATTACTGCTAAAGCCACTAATCGCGCCTACCATTTTGCCACTGTTTTATGCCGCCGTGACGGTTAGTGCTTGGTATGGCGGGATGAAACCGGGGTTGCTGGCTACAATTTTGTCTACTTTAGTCATCAACTACTTCTTTGTAGCTCCAGTTTACTCGCTGGCGATCGCTAGTTTGAACGATATCTTGCGGCTAGGCGTGTTCGTGCTGGTAACGCTACTGATTAGCACACTCAACTCGGAACTTTGCACTGCTAAACAGCGGCTGGAGACGAGTATGCTAAAACTGCAAGCCAGTGAAGAGCAATATCGTCGCATTGTCGATACCGCTTACGAAGGTATTTGGACAACTAATGCTGAGTTTAAAACCGAGTATGTCAACCAGCGGATGGCGCACCTTCTTGGCTACAGCGTAGAGGAAATGCTGGGACACTCGATTTTTGACTTTATGGATGACGAAGCTCAAATCGAAGCTCAAGCGAGGATTAAGCGACGCAAGCAGCCAAATAAAGATCAGTTTGACTTTCGTTACCGTCGCAAAGATGGTTCAACGCTTTGGACGATTGTCTCCACTAGCCAAATTTTAGACGAACGCGGTCAATTTATGGGCGCGATCGCTATGATTACCGATATTACCCTCCGCAAGCAAGCTGAAGAAGAACGCATTCAACTACTCAATAAAGAACAAGCGGCTAAAGAACAAATTACTAACACTTTAGAAAGCATTTCCGATGCTTTTGTTGCCTTAGACAGCGAATGGCGGTACACCTACGTAAACACTCACGCAGAGCATTTTTTCCAGAAACCCCGCGAAGAGTTAATCGGCAAAATCGTGTGGGAAGTATTTCCCCCACTCCCTAACTCGCAATTTTATATTCATGCTCATCATGCACTCTCCGAGCAGGTAACTGTCGAGTATGAAGAGTTTAATCAGCGCTTTCAAAAATGGATATTAGCCCGCATTTATCCATCCAAATATGGTTTAGCTGTTTACTTTCGTGACATCACTCTCCGCAAGCAAACTCAACAGTCCCTACAGGATAGTGAAGAACAAATTAGTCTGATAATAGACTCGGTGCCGATATACATTTCTTACGTTGATTCAGAACAGCGTTATCGCTTTAATAATCGGGCATACGAAGAATGGTTTGGATATTCGCGCACCCAAATTACCGGAAAGCACCTGAAGGAAGTTATGGGTGAGTCGATTTATCAGTCAGTTGAAAAGTTTATAGAAGCGGTATTGTCTGGACAAAAAGTAAGTTATGAAAGCGCCTTTACACGCAGCAATGGAGAGCAGCGTTATGTTCAGGGTACTTACGTTCCCCATTTTGGAGAAGGGGGAGAAGTTAAAGGATTTTTTGTTCTCGTCAATGACATTACTGAACGCAAGCAAGCAGAAGAAGCATTACGGCAAAGCGAGGAACGCTACCGAGCTTTTGTAGAACAAAGTTCAGAAGGAATTTGGCGGTTTGAACTTGAGCAGCCAATTTATATAGAGTCTCCAGAAGATGAGCAAATCGAGCAGCTTTATCAATATGGATACTTGGGGGAATGTAACAATGTTATGGCACAAATGTATGGCTATGACAGTGCCGAAGAAATTGTAGGAGCAAGACTAGGAAACTTTCTTGTTCGTGAAGATATAAATAATATTGAATATTTACAAGCATTTATTCGTTCTGGCTACCGACTACACCAAGCAGAATCTTATGAAATTGATAAGCAAGGTAATTTCAAATACTTTGTGAATAACTTGGTGGGAATTGTGGAAAATGGTCTATTAGTAAGAGCATGGGGAACTCAAAACGACATCACTCTGGACAAGCAAGCAGAAGCCACATTGATCGAGAGCGAAAAACGGTTTAAAATAGCGGCACAATGCGCTACAGATGTGATTTATGAATGGGATATCAAGAGCGATCGCATGGAGTGGTTCGGTAAAATAGACGAACACCTGGGATACGAACCGGGAGAGTTTCCCCGGACGCTACAAGCTTGGGAAAATATGCTGCATCCGGACGATCGCGATCGCGTCATAGCGGCGGTAGACCAACATCTGCAAACAGGCGAACCATTTTTCCAAGAATACCGCGTCCAGCGAAAAGATGGCACCTACCTGTATTGGACAGATAGCGCCACAGCTATCAAAAACGAAAATGGTAAACCGATAAAATGGATCGGCGTAAATACTAATATTACAGAACGCAAGCGGGCAGAAAAGCAAATCCTTCGCTATGCCAATCGCTTACAAGTTCTAGCCGAGGCTTCACGAACTTTTGCTGAAGCAATCCTAGATTATCAAACTGCCTTGGATACAATCTGTCAGCGCACAGTCGAGTTAGTTGGCGATACTTGCACTATTCGCCTAGTGTCGGACGATGGACAGTGGTTGAATACAGTTGCCGTTTATCACCCTAACCCAGAAGCGATCGCCTTTGTCCGCGAGTTGTCAGCTGCTGCACCCCAGCGCATCGATGAAGGATTAACGGCTCGCGTGTTTGAAACAGGAGAGTCGCTGCTCATCCCAGTTGTATCACAAGAGCAGCTACGCGCCTCAATCAAAGCAGAGTATTTACCGTGTTTGGAACGCTTTAGTGTATACAGCCTTCTGGTCGCACCACTGCGGGTGCGGGGTCGGATCATTGGCACAATCGCTCTTTCCCGCGACAAGAGCGACAACTCGTATACTATTAATGACCAGGTATTTCTGCAAGATTTGGCAGATCGAGCCGCCTTAGCAATTGACAACGCCCGCCTCTACAACGAGTCTGTGCAGGCGAACCGGATGAAAGACGAGTTCCTAGCCACACTGTCCCACGAACTGCGAACGCCGCTTAACGCCATGCTTGGTTGGACTCAGCTACTCCGTAACCGCCAGTTCGACCCCACTACCACCGCCAAAGCGCTAGAGACAATTGACCGGAACACGCGATCGCTTTCTCAACTCATCGAGGATGTTCTAGATGTCTCCCGCATCATTACAGGTAAACTGCGTCTGAATGTTTATCCAGTAGAACTTCTACCAGTTATTGAGGCAGCAATTGATATTGTCCTACCAGCAGCTAACGCCAAGGAAATTTACATTGAATCCATATTAGACCGCTCAGTGGTATCAGTCTTGGGAGATTCCACTCGTTTACAGCAAATTGTCTGGAACTTACTTTCTAACGCCGTCAAGTTCACACCCAGCAAAGGTCGGGTGACAATTAAACTGTCAGTAGTCAGGGAACAATTGTCAAGTCGTCAAATTGAAACGTTGTCAACAGACAACTATGCTCAAATTCAGATAAGCGACACAGGCGCGGGAATTAGTCCCGATTTTCTCCCCTACGTTTTTGAACGCTTCCGACAAGCTGATGGAACAACAACGCGATCGCATGGTGGACTCGGACTCGGTTTAGCCATTGTCCGCCATCTAGTAGAACTGCAAGGCGGCACAGTCCACGCCGAAAGCCTAGGAGAAGGACAAGGAGCAACATTTACAGTCCGGTTGCCACTCATCGATAAGGGACAGGCGACTAGGGACAAGGGACTAGGGACACAGAAAGATTCACACCCTACCCCCATTCCCGATCCCCAATCCCCCATCCCTCTAAATGGTTTGCGCGTGCTAATCGTAGATGATGAGGCAGATGCACGCGATTTACTCTCTACAATGCTTGCAGAGTATGGAGCCGAAGTCACCGCTGTTCCGTCTGTGAGCGTTGCACTTGAAACACTACAACGTTTAAAGCCTGATGTACTCGTCAGCGATATTGGGATGCCGGAAGAAAATGGCTACAGCCTGATTCGCAAAATTAGAGCGCTCGATACCGCGTCGAAAAATATTCCCGCTGTGGCGCTGACAGCTTATGCTAGAGCAGAAGACCGGACGCAGGCTCTTTTGTCAGGCTTCCAGCTACACGTCCCCAAGCCAGTCGATCCAGCCGAGTTAGCTGCCGTAATTGCCAACCTCGCCGGACGCACTGGACAAGTTTGAATAATTTTAGAGCGCGATGGCTTCGCCTCGGACTCCGTCCTACGCATCTTCTCCCCCTGCATCACAATTGATCTGGGTCAACCCCCATCTGACGCAGCCTTTCTGCTAATCTTTCAGCGCGAAGACGTTCTTGTTCAGCCCGTTCTTCTGACCACAGCAACAACTCCCCTTGGGCATTCCACCACCGCAGCCAATAGCCGTTTCTACCTTCATGGCTTCCTTGCCAAACTCCCAGAAATAAATCTAATCCGGGAATCCAATAACGTCCCGCCTCATCGGGTGTTTGCAGTTGGTAACGCTGCGACTCTAGCCCATAAACTTCGACGCGCCCCGTATCTGGTCGAAAGATAACATAGCGAGGCACTTGAACTACTCTTTCATAAAAAAACCACTTACCCACACCTTCGGTAAATTCCACCGAATATTCTTCGCCATAAGTAGCAGAAAGAAACTCCATCACCACTTGGGGTATTGTTCCCTCAGTATGTGGCGTGTAGCTGCGACGCGGATAAGGACGAGTCCAAGGTTGCACCGGACGCACATACATCCAGTCTGGTGCTTTGCAGATGATTCGCCCCTCAATGGCGGCACACAAGGCAAAGTTAGACACGATGAGGGCATCTTGTATTAAGTTCGGAAAAGCGGTCAAAGGCTGGCGCAAAGCAGCAGCTAATGGTGGTTGATCTGTATTCTCCACAGGATCGTCTGGTAGGGTAAAATCTTCTGGCAGCAGAGGCCAGGTAATTGATAGTTGCGGTAGGGGGGTTTGAGTGATGGGAGACACTTTTCTTTTGGTGAAGATAAAGTAGACTTTTGCTTCTATTGTGGTCTAATTACAAGATTTATCAACGACTGGCACGCCCACAAGCGATCGCGTTTATTTACGTGGTAATTTGGTGGCCAGGAGTGCGATCGCTCTCACCTCCAAAACACACCATGCCAAGTTTTCTCCCCTCTAAACAAATTGCCTTTATCACAATTGCTGTCTCTGTAACTGTTTCTTGGTGCCATACAGCACCAGCCGCATTTATCGAACCCCTCAGAAGCAAGCAGGGTATGGTTGTCTCCGCCCATCCATTAGGTAGTGAAGCGGGAGTTTCCATGCTACGCAAAGGCGGTAACGCGGTTGATGCAGCAGTGGCTACAGCTTTCGCTATCTCTGTGGTAGAACCTTTTTCCGCAGGTATCGGTGGCGGTGGGTTTTTGTTGCTGCGCTTGGAGAAAACTGGCGAAATCAAAGCCCTCGACTTTCGGGAACGCGCACCCTTGAAAGCTACCCGCGATATGTACCTGGATGCGGCGGGAAAAGTGCGTCCCAATGTCAGTGTAGATGGACATCTGTCGGTGGCGGTGCCGGGAACCGTAGCAGGACTGTATGAAATTCATCGCCAGTACGGTAAGTTATCTTGGCAGGAAGTTGTGGCACCGTCAGTTAAGTTGGCGCAAGATGGTTTTATTGTTAGCCGCCGCTTTGTCGCCGCTGCTGAACGGAGAAAGGAACCGTTATTAAAAAATCCGGCGGCGCGTCAAGTTTTTACGCGCAATGGGGCAATGTATCAGCCGGGAGAAAGACTGATACAAACAGATTTAGCCAAAACATTACAAGCGATCGCGCAAAATCCCCAAAGCTTCTACACTGGCAACATTGCCAGGGCTATAGCCAACGACATGGCAAAAAACGGTGGTTTAATTACACTCGAAGACCTCAGAACCTACAAAACCACTTGGCGTACCCCAGTCTGCGGCAATTTCCGCCAATCTCGTATTTGTTCAATGCCGCCACCTTCCTCCGGAGGCGTTCACCTACTAGAAATATTAAATATTATTGGGGGAACCCCATCTCCCAACCCCCGGTTAATTGAGGGGTCTGGCGACGTGAAGGCTAGGTTAGTTGACGGGGAGGCTAACGACCTGAAATCTAAAGGATGGCATCATCCCGACACGCTACATCTAATGATCGAAGCGATGCGAATTGCCTATGCAGATCGTGCCGAACATCTAGGCGATCCTGATTTTGTGAAAGTCCCAGTCTCATCACTAATTAATCCTGCCTATGCCGCTGAAAGACGACAGGAAATTAGTATGAATAGGGCTAGATTATCCAGCGAGGTGAAACCAGCAGATAAGGAAACTCTACAACGCCTTGCTCGCGAATCAAACGATACCACCCATCTAACGGTGGTAGATGAGAATCGCAACACAGTCAGCCTTACCTTTACAGTTAACTACGGCTTTGGTTCCGGGGTAGTTGTACCCGGTACCGGGATTCTCTTAAACGACGAGATGGACGACTTTGCTGCTGCGCCTGGAGTGCCTAACGCCTATGGTTTGGTGGGCGGTGAGGCGAATGCGATCGCACCTCGCAAAATTCCCCTCTCCAGCATGACACCCACCATTGTCACCGAAAATGGTAAACTCCGCATGGCTGTTGGTGCGCCCGGAGGCAGCACCATTATTACCACCGTCCTGCAAGTCGTTCTCAACGTCTTAGAATACGGCATGGATGCCGGACAAGCTGTGTCCGCCCCTCGCATCCATCATCAATGGCTTCCCGACCAGGTGAATGTAGAACCTTTTGGTTTAGATGTCGCTACCATAGCAGAACTGCGTCGTCGCGGTCACAAAATCGAAGAGCGATCGCCTTGGGGTAATGCTAACGCGATCGTAGTAACACCGGACGGATTTTTAGAAGGTGCAGCAGATCCTCGCGGTGAAGGTGCGCCTAGCGGTTATTAGATAAATTAAAAATGTAGAATTTAAAATAAATCTTTTTAAAATTTTAAATTCTTTGCGATCGCTTGTCCTATTAATTATCAAATTCCCACACGATTGCATTAGCTTCCCGTAATTTGTCCCAGCCATTTATTTAATCAATAGTGCTGAACCCTTAATAAACCTTTGTTTTAAATAAATGGTTAAAATAAGCAACTTTGGATTAACAACTATCTATCCAAACCAGTCAAAAGTTACTGATCTTTCTCAAGTTTATAAGTTTAATTTGGTCTACAAAAGCTCTTAAATTAAACTTTTACAGTATTTATTTTTTTTTACTTGTTGCCATAAATTAAAATAAATTAGTGCATCAATCTGGTTGTCCAAATTGGGAATTTTACAATCAGTTATTTTGTAGATTTGAATCCTAATTCCCTATACGAGTAAGCATCGACCCGTTAGAACCGAGTGAAACTAATTCTTCACTCCCACAACTAAATGCCTTTCACCTCTAGATATAATTGTTCACAATCTAAGGTTGTTAGCAGTCGCTTGTGGTAAAACATGATTTCGGTCGGTAGGGAAGTGGAGTTTCACCTAGTCGGGTAAGCCTCCCTACACTTCACCGGGCGTACAATCTCTCGCCTCCAAGGCACGTAAATCAGTAATAATACTGCCTAATCCACATTAATTCAGTATAAATCCCCAGAAAGTGTGATGCTTTTGATAAAATTTAAGTTGTAAGATTACTGGAAAAAGATGTCGCACAGTAAGATGAGAATTACGCAAAGCGAGAAGGTGTAAGTATACCAAAGCTTTAGAGGAGCTAATAAATTGATGATGCACAAAGCTGAATCTACCAAATAGTGCGGAATTATCCAGCTACCTAGAGTATCCCAGAGGACTCATAACGATATCAATATTAAGTAGGTGTATCTGTTGCCAAGTGCAATCCGAGTAGCGCTTCTCAGCGAAAAGACAGCCTAGTAGCGTCTACAGCAAGCCTTTGGCATCGCAGCCCCCACAAACCGTCCGAGGAAGCTAGAAAAGATTAATTATCAAAAGTTTCCCGACAATCCCTTACATTTAAAGAAATTGAAATCGATGGGTTCGCGTACCACACAAAACTAATAGTTCACTAATCGCGGCACTCTAGTTGGCAACGCGGCTAGTCAAAATGAGCAGATTTAAGCGCAAAAAGTTAGAATTACACCTTAATCGGCGCACTGTCCAGCTTCTCAAAGCTCGTAAGGCGTTGCCGACGGAAGCGACATTGCCAATGACTTATGAAGAATTAGAAAGACTGGTGAGGGAGCGGACAGCCGAACTAGCGCTAGCTAATGAAGAACTGAATCAAGAAATCAATAAGCGCCAGCAAGCAGAAGCAGCGCTGCGGGAAAGAGAACAGCTTTATCTTCGCCTACTAGACACTACCAGCGAAAGCATTTGGCTAGTCGATGCCGAAGGGCGGACGACTTACGTTAACCAGCAAACAGCCGATATACTTGGCTACACTACAGCCGAGATGATTGGTCGTTCTGCCTTTGATTTTCTTTTTGAAGAAGATTTGCCAGAAGCTCAGTGGTATTACCCGCGGATGCTACAGGGAATCAAAGAGCAGTACGAATGGCGTTGGCGTTGCCGAAATGGTCAAGAAGCGTGGGTACTCGCTAGCACTAATCCAATTTTCGATGAGAACGGTCAATTTCAGGGCGTTCTCGGTATGTTTACAGATATTACTAGCCGCAAGCAGGCACAAGAGGCTCTAAAAGAGAGCGACAGGCTATTCCAAGGTCTATTCCAAGCAACATTTGAGCAGGTGGCTGTTGGCATCGCGCACGTAGGAATAAACGGACAGTGGCTACTGGTTAACCAAAAACTCTGCGACATTGTGGGTTATACGCAAGAGGAATTGCTAACGCGAACTTTTCAGGATATTACCCACCCCGATGACCTAAATACAGATATTGAATATGTCCGCCGAGTGTTGGCATCAGAGCTTCAGACATATTCAATGGAGAAACGCTACATTCGCAAAGATGGTTCCCACATCTGGATTAATTTAACCGTTTCTTTGGTACGAGAACCTGACGGTAAGCCTAAATATTTCTTTTCTGTTGTTGAAGACATTAATGAACGCAAGCAAGCTGAGAGTGCATTACAAAAATCCCTTAAGGAATTGTCAGACATCAAGTTGGCGATAGATCGAGCCGCGATTGTCGTCGTGACAGACGAGAAAGGAATTATTAACTATGTAAACGATAAGTTTTGTCAAATCTCTCAATATTCCAGAGAAGAACTGATAGGACAAAACCATCGCCTGATTAATTCCGGTTTTCATACAAAAGAATTCTTTCAAAACCTGTGGCAGACAATTTCTAACGGAAGAACTTGGCAAGGAGAGATTAAAAACCAAGCCAAAGATGGCACTTATTACTGGGTAAATACCACGATTGTTCCTTTTCTAAATAGCCAAGGAAGACCGTTTCAATATTTAGCAATTCGATTCGACATCACTGAACGCAAGCAGACAGAACAAGCATTGCAGCAGAGTGAACAAAAGCTGAAAATAGCTCTAAAAGCTGCCGAAATGGGTACTTGGGACTGGAATATTCTAACTAATGAAGTTACCTGGTCGGATAAGAACGAGCAGCTATTTGGTCTGGCTCCGGGTACTTTCCGGGGAACCTATGAAGCCTTCCAAGAATGCGTTCATCCTGAAGACCGCGAAGCTACACATCAAGCTGTAAGTCGTGCCGTTGAGGAAAAGAAGGACTACGAGAAGGAATATCGTATTATCAGACCGGATGGTAGTATCCGCTGGATGATCGGAAAAAGCCAGTTGTTTTGTGATGAAACTGGTTTGGTGGCAGTGCGGATGATTGGCACAACCAGGGATATCACCGAACAGAAGCTCTCTGAAGCAGCGCTAAGGCAACAAACTGAGCGGGAGCGGTTGATAGGAGCGATCGCGCAACGCATCCGCCAATCTTTAAATCTGGACGAAATTCTCAATATTACAGTTACTGAAGTACGGAATTTTCTCGCCTGTGACCGAGTGGTAATTTACCGATTTTCCCCAGATGGAAATGGTCTGGTAGTTGTAGAATCCGTCTCTCCTGGTTGGATATCTATGCAGGGAGTAGTAATCCAAAGTACCCTGGTAGAAACCTATTTTGAACGCTATAAACAAGGAAACATTATCGCAATAGAAGATATTTATACAGCAGGTTTAGATCAAGATTACATCGATATAATGGCTCAGTTCCAAATCAGGGCTAACTTAAAAGTACCAATTTTGCAAGGGGAACAGGAGAGCAGACAAGCAGACAAGCAGACAAGCAGAAAAACAGACTTGGGAGAAAAAGCTTTGTCCCCAATCCCCAATCCCCAATCCCCGATCCAAAATCGATTCTGGGGACTGTTGATTGCCCATAATTGTTCGGAACCCCGACAATGGCAGCAGTGGGAAATTGATTTGCTCTCTTCATTGGCAACACAGGTAGCGATCGCTATTGAACAATCTGCACTATTCAAACAGGTGCAGGAACTTAACGTTAACCTGGAACGCCAAGTCCAAAAACGTACCACCCAACTACAACAATCTCTCGGCTTTGAAGCAGTGCTGAAACGCATCACTGACAAAGTTCGCGATAGTCTTGACGAAAGCCAGATTTGCCTTGCTGCTGTAAGAGAATTAGCTCTCTCATTCTACGTCGGCAGCTGCCATGCCTCTTTATACAACTTGGAGCAAGAGACCGCTACTATCTGCTATGAATACACCATTTCAATGCCTTCCTCTAAAGGTCGCGTGTTGTCGATGGCTTCCTTCCCGGAAATTTACCAACCCCTCCGCCAAGGTAAGTGTTTCCAATTTTGTTCGCTCAATGCGAACTCTAATGATGGTCAAGCGGCTATGCTGGCGTGTCCGATTTTTGATAATCAAGGAGTGTTGGGGGATTTGTGGTTACTCCATCGCCCAGATTACACTTTCAACAATTTAGAGATTCGGCTGGTGCAGCAGGTGGCAAATCAATGCGCGATCGCTATTCGTCAAGCCCGACTTTATCAAACTTCACAAGCGCAAGTTCAGGAACTCGAAAAACTAAATCAACTCAAAGATGACTTTTTGAGTACAGTTTCTCACGAGTTGCGGACTCCGATTTCTAATATGAAAATGGCGATCCAAATGCTCAAAATTGCTCCTACGGCCGAACGAAGTCAGCGCTATTTGCAGATATTGCAAGCTGAGTGTAATCGAGAAACTGAGCTTATCAACGATCTCCTAGATTTGCAGCGCCTAGCCGCTGCGTCTTATCCCAGCTTTCTTGCCACTGCAATAAATATACCCGAATGGCTGCCTAGCATCCTTGAACCATTTCGTTCGCGCGTTCAGGAACGTCAGCAAATCTTACAGCTTCACATCCCGCCAGAATTGCCTCCCCTCGTCTCCGATTTAACGAGTGTGGAGAGGATCGTGAGCGAGTTGGTTAATAATGCCTGCAAGTACACCCCACCGGAAGAACAAATTACTGTGACTGTGTATGCAAAGGAGAAAACGCTGCAATTGAGCGTCAGCAATTCTGGTGTTGAGATTCCCCAGAAGGAGCTAAGCCGCATTTTTGAAAAGTTCTACCGCATTCCCAGTAGCGATCGCTGGAAGCAGGGCGGAACTGGTTTAGGATTGGCACTGGTGCAGAAACTCACAGAGCATTTGGGAGGTACTTTGCGAGTGGAAAGTGCTAATAATCAAACAACTTTTATCGTCGAGTTACCTTTAATATTTCGTGAACAGTAGGGATTGGGGATTGGGGATTGGGGATTGGGGATTGGGGAAAAAGTCTTACCTAGTCCCTAGTCCCTAGTCCCCAGCCCCTAGTCCCCAGCCCCTAGTCCCCAGCCTCCCTATTCACAATCTGGCGGATTTGGGCTGTTTTTTCGGCATACTCCGCATCATCCAAGACTGGTTTTGCGCCTTCAATTGTTAGCGGTTGGGCAAGATCGATCCATGACTTGCAGCCGCCGTATTCCGGACTATAGGTAATTATCTCTGGTTGGGGAAGTTTGTAAGTGCGTAGCAGCAGCACATAAAGGGGAGTTCGCGGCTTCCATTTCAGGCGATCGCTTACAAATTGCTCGTTCCAGATATGGTAAGGTAGCAGCGCCTTAACAGCCGCTTCGTCACTTACCTGGAAAATATCGGTAATTTTAGCCCAAGCGCCAATTCTGATAGTCTCAGGATGCCAGCCTGACGGCACTGTTTTCACCAGGTGGGAATATTCAGCTTTTAGCAAATTCGGCTGTTGATGTTCAAATGTTGGGTAAAGCAAAACTTCTTTTTGGGCAACTTGAAAGCGGTTTCCCTCCTCGCGGATGCCGCCTTTGCGTAGCAGCATAATCGTTTTGCCTTGTTCTAAAGCATCAACAGCAGTTGCCCATTCTTTGAAGGCGTGAGTAGTATTTGTAGTGGTTGTAGTGGATTGCATAAGTTATCGGGTAGAGTCCTGATTCAAGACTAGCGCCAACATTTAGGATGAAGGCATAACCCTATTAGTCAGGACTAACAAATGCAAACGCGATCGCTTGGCACTTCCGAAATCCAAATCACGCCTATCATCATGGGTACATGGCAAGCTGGCAAAAAGATGTGGGTGGGAATTGAAGATGCCGACACTATAAAAGCAATACGGGCGGCGTTTGATGCTGGTATTACAACAGTTGATACCGCTGAAGTCTACGGAGAAGGACACTCTGAACAGATTGTCGCCCAAGCCCTCTCAGATGTGCGCGACAAAGCAGTGTATGCCACAAAGGTGTTTGCCAACCATCTCAAGTATGACCAAGTGATAGAGGCGTGCGATCGCTCTCTCAAAAACCTAAACACCGATTACATCGATTTATACCAAATTCACTGGCCTGCTGGCACATTTAAAAGTGAAATTGTCCCCATTGAGGAGACAATGAACGCTTTAAACCATCTGAAAGAACAAGGTAAAATTCGCGCAATCGGCGTTTCTAATTTCAACCGCGCTCAATTAGAAGAAGCCGCCCAATATGGACGCATTGATAGTTTGCAACCGCCTTATTCTCTATTTTGGCGTTGGGTAGAAAAAGATTTAACTCCTTACTGCGTCGAAAACAATATTTCCATCGTTGCCTATTCTCCTCTTGCTCAAGGATTATTAACTGGTAAATTTGAACCAGGACATAAATTCGACCCCCAAGATAACCGCGCTAAAAATAAACTCTTTCAAGGAGAGAATTACGATCGCGCTCAGTCAGCTTTAGACAAACTGCGTCCGATTGCTGAACGCCATGAGTGTAGCCTAGCTCAGTTAGCGTTAGCTTGGTTAATTGCCCAACCACAGGCGAATGCGATCGCAGGCGCAAGAAACGAGCAACAAGCCGTAGACAACGCCAAAGCCGGTGATATTAATTTATCTGCTGATGAGGCGCAACAAATTGACGCAATTGGGCGAATTGTCACCGACCATTTGGATGATAATCCTGTCATGTGGAATTGGTAAGTAGGACACCAAATAAACGTAAAATACTCTGTGTATATAGCGTTTCTTAGTTAGGTAGAATATATTGCGGTTCTAAGAGGGTGTCTGAGAAGTGTCACAAGTTTCGATCCCCCCAGCCCCCCTTAAAAAGGGGGGAGAATCAAGTCTTAGTCCCCCTTTTTAAGGGGGATGCAAGGGGGATCTCCACCCTTTTAGCGTCTCGATTATGACTATTTCAGGCATCCTCTAACATTGGTAGTGGCTTTTTGATTGCCATGCCCCTACAGATGTATCGCGCCCAACCCTTGAGTTGCTATAGAAACACGGTTGTTATATACAGAGTATTTTACGTCTACCTAGTTAATTAAATTGCAATCTATGGCAAAAGCCGCAGATATTGGCAGCAAACGTTTAATCAGTTTGGCAAAGACTGGCTGGGTGCAATGGGTGACACAAAACCCCGATATCGTAGCTGGAGAATTTCTTGATTCACAATTCCAGTGGCTCAGCCGTGAAAGTGATGTCTTAGTAAAAGCCAACAGCCCGGAACACGGCGATTTTTTAGTGCTTAACGAGATACAATTAAACTATCAAGTTCGGATGCCGAAGCGGATGCGGGCTTATGCAGCACTAGCAGAAGAAAAGTACAACTTGCCAGTTTATCCGGTGCTGATTAACATTAGGCAACCCTCAGAAACAATTGTAGTGGCACGCTACGACTCTGAATTTATGGGGTTGCGATCGCGTCAAGATTATCGAGTAATTAATCTCTGGGAAGTAGACGCTGAAATTGCTTTTCAACCATCACTACCATCTTTACTACCTTTTGTGCCAATGTTGAGGGGCGGAGGTGAGGAGTATGTAGTCAGACGCGCCGTACAGCGTCTAAGAGAAGATGAACAGTTAAACGAGCTAGAACCCCTGTTAGCGTTCTTTGCTGGTTTCGTCTTAGAAACTCGTTTAGTACAACAGATTATGAGGTGGGATATGGCTGTGTTAAGGGAATCTCCTTGGTATCAAGAGATTTTAAGAGAAGGACAACAACTAGGGATGCAGCAGGGAATGCAGCAAGGGCTGCTGTCAGGTATTGAACTGGCTTTAGAGTTAAAATTCGGCACTGAGGGCTTACAGCTAATGCCGGAAATCTCTAATATTCAGGATGTGGAACGATTGAAAGCGATCGCGCAAGCAATCAAAACGGTAAATTCTTTGGATGAACTGCGATCGCGTATAACGGCAAGCTAATTGTTCAATGTACATTGCTTCTTCAGGTACAAGTAAATGCGATGAATGAAACAATGTACATTAACCTTTTTTTCCTATTATCTATTCTCTAGTCGCTAAAAGCATCCTTGATGCTATCAATGGTGCGTTCCACAACATTCTTTGCGTCGTCTACTGCTTTCTCAGTCCGAGCCGCATCTTCATCTGCTCTTTTCTCAATTCGATTCCTATCTCTTTTTGCTTTGCCCTCAACGGCGCTATCATCCGTTGATTGCTCAACTCGGCTGGCATTTTTATTTGCAGCTTCCTTAACCTTATCTTTCGTATCTTCGATGAAATTCTTGGATGGTTCAGCCACGTCGTCACGGTATTTCTCTTTAACTTGATCGCCCACGTCTGCTGCGGCGATCAAGTTTACAGCAGGAGAAGCCATTGCTGCGGTGTTCGAGAAAAACGCACCCTGCCAAACGAAGGCGATCGCTGACACGCAAAACAGAGTTGTAGCCAGCCAGCGTCCTACAGTCGAAAGCCGTTTTGTAAAATAATTCAGTTTCATAGAATACCATGAGGTTTAGCATCCTATATTTACTTCATTTAGCGCATCAGCCAAACCGCTCTGTAGATAGATGTTCTCCCGTTAAAAGTTGTTAGACAAATTCACTCTTTCGATAGATTGAGTGAACGAACGTCATGTAAGCTGCACAGTTTAAGTTTGATGTGGAAATATCTTATATCGACGATGTGGAGCAATTAAGAGCGATCGCGCAAGCAATCAAAACAGATCGCACTACCAGCCTGCTTAGGAACGTGGATTAAATAATTTACAAAATTTGCGATCTGTAGTGGCATGGCAATGCCATGCCCTGGAGCAGGAAATTTGGGGTTAATAAATTCATGTTCCTTATCCATCTGGTAATAATTCGTAACTGCTAACTCGAATGGTGTATCCCTATTGAGGCGATGGCGTTTCTGGTTAGTTATGAAAAATTACCGCTCTGCTTTTTGGGTCAATAGTTTATCCCTACTGGTAGTTGTTGCTTTAATTGTCTATACCAAAGTGTTTGGTGCCTCAGCAGGAATATTATTTGAGCCGCCAGTGACCCCACAAAATCCAAGTGCGGGTTTGTTAACTCATACATTTCAATTATTATGCACTGTGCCGCCCATTATTTGTACTTTTACTTTTGCATTGCTCCGAGCCATTCAATCACCCAAAAAAATAAATTTATTTATTCTATATTCGGCGCTGATAACTGGAGGTTTTCTGATTAATGAAATTTTTCGGATTCACATTATTCTGTTAAGGGCGGGTATTCCCAAGCTGGTGACTATAGTGGTCTATGCCGCAGTTGCCTTAGGATACGGATTAGCCTTCCGACGGAAACTAAAATCAACGCCCTACATTCTGCTACTCAGTGGCATCGGTCTATTATTCAGCGCGATCGCGGTGGACTCGCTGAGGTTGAGCGGTGATGGATTTCCCAGCTTGCTAGAGGGGGTTCCGAAGTTGTTCAGCGAAATCAATATTGCCCTTTATTTTTGCTATGTCTGCTATGGGGAGATATTGCGATCGCTCAATTCTTCCCCTGTTGAATGATTATGTGGTAATCGTTGGCAGCGATCGCGGTTATTTCTCTTCAACCCAGCCGCGATCGCTACTCTTCCCCTCCTCTCTCTGCGTCTTCTGGGCCTGGGCGGTTCGTCACCTCAACATAAATATGCTCTAGCCGTACAGCTTGACGCGAAATTGAATCCAGAGGAATACCATCAAAACGCGCAATAATCTCCTTCAATTCTAAAGGCTCCGGCAACCAGAAAGCCAAATCATCACCATAACGCCGGACAGCGAAATTATATTCTTTAGCACGCGCGATCGCTCTCTCTTCCTCCGACGTTTGCACCACCACAACCTCCACCGCTGGAATTAATTGCCGAAGTTGTGATAAACTCCCCTCAGCCAAAATAGAACCATTTTTTAGAATACCAACTCTTTGACAAAGACGCTCAGCCTCATCTAACAAATGCGTCGTCAACAAAACCGTAATTCCCTTATCTTTGAGACTCCGAATTAACTCCCAAACTTCATAACGCGACTCAACATCTAAACCCGTCGTCGGTTCATCCAAAATTACCAACTTTGGCAGATGAACCAACGCCACAGCAATATTCAACCGCCGCTGCATCCCACCGCTAAGAGTTTCCACCGGACTTTTAGCGCGACTTGCTAAATTGACAGCCTCCAAACAAGCTTTTACCTGTTGACGACGCTGCTCACTATTTAAACCGTAAATTCGCGCAAAGAAATTAAGATTTTCCTCACAGCTTAGAGTTTTATAAAGCAAATTTTCTTGCGGCGCTACACCAACTAACCTCTTTGTTGCTTCCGAGACAGGCTGGTTATTAATCCTAATCTCACCACTATCAGCCTTACTCAAATTACAAACTATATTAATAGTCGTCGTTTTCCCTGCGCCATTTGGCCCCAGTAACCCGTAAATTTCTCCAGGTGAGATATGTAGCGATAAATCTTGTAAAACCGGGCGCTTTCCGTAAGACTTACTTAGCTTATTGATGTGGAGCATCGAGACAATTGCTAAGGGATTAAAAAAGTTAGAGGGTAGGCATCATGCCTACCCTGTCAATCCTCTTATATTAAACTATAAATTCCACAACTTGTCAAGGTTTTTTTAACGTAAAATACCGCAAAAATAAGGGGATTAGGCAGGATATTATCTTTTACTTTGCGTACCTTTGCACCCTTTGCGTTGAAAATTCAAAGTCTTCTTTCAACGCTCAACATTCGACGATAAGACAGCCATCCACCTGCAACCATGAAAACAGCAAACACGCATAAAAACCAAAAATGCGGGGCAATTTTATCCAGGCTATAGCCGTTAGCAGATACACCGACTAACGCTACATTCATATGATAAATTGGGTTATATTTAGCTATGTCTAGGAGCGTCTGGGGAAATAGCGAAGTAGGCAAAAACGCACCTCCCAAAATTAATAAAGGCACTCCAAACGCAGCTACCAAAGCATTGACATCCTCAGTGCGACGGGCGAACTGCGTACCGAGAATAAATCCTACACCTACATAGGAAATAATACTTAGTAAGATAATCAGACTTCCCAACAGCAAAGAACCTTGAAACCTGGCATTCCAAAAGGCAGCGATAGTATAAACTAAAAGCGCTTGACCGATGCCGATGCAGCTATGGGCGAGGAAAATTCCTAAAAAATAGGACGTACCGCTCAAAGGCGAGATGAAAAGGCGTTTGAGCGTTTGCTGTTCTCTTTCTGACACCACGGTTGCCACACTACCGCCTAAACAACTGAAAAACAGCGCCGCACCTACTAAAGTAGAAGGAGCGGCGAACTCAAAAGCTTGAGCTATTGACAGCTTGGCACGTTCTGCCAGAATAAAGCCACTGAGGAATAAGACCGAAAATGGGAAAATACACCAAAAAATCAGGCTGCGCCGCCGCCGCAACAGTTCAATCAAGATGCGTTGGCAAACTGCCAGCGTTTCGCGCCCGTATTTCATAGTGTGAGGATAAAAGCTGAGTAGCATAATGAGTCAATTATCCACTTCCCCACAATTGCCGTCCATCTCCCGCCGCACGCTGATCAAAATGTTCGGTGTCGGTGCTGCTGCTGGATTACTGGGATATTCTCGCTTCTCCAAACCCCAGCCAACTGTTTTTCGGCAAGATAACATTTTGTTGCCACCAATGCTGAACCAGCCAAAGAGCGTTGTGGTAGTGGGGGCTGGCTTGGCTGGGTTAGCCTGTGCCTATGAACTGAGCCAGCGTGGTTTTACTGTAACGCTTTTAGAGCGATCGCCTCAACTTGGAGGCAAAATCGCCAGCTGGCCAATCCAGGTGGGGAACGAAACTTTTATGATGGAGCATGGCTTCCACGGGTTTTTTCCTCAGTATTACAACCTCAAGAGCATAGTAGAAGAACTCGACATCGCTGAGAATTTCATCGATTTAAAGTTCTACTCGGTTGTTTATCGGGATGGCAATTACAAGCCAGAAGTCTTCCGCCCCAGCAATTCAGCTTTTCCCTGGAATATTGTAGATTTAGCTGTAGCATCCCCCAACCGACTGCGCTGGGGGATTAATTTAACCAAAGTTGGACATTGGGAAGTTTTCCGGGCAATTACGGGATTTCAAACTCAAAAAAGTTTCCAACGTTTAGATCATTTATCTGTTGCCCAATGGGTGCAAAAAGATTTCCCAGATGGGTTGTATGACTTATATTTTCTCCCCTTTGCGAAATCAAGCTTAAATGCACCAGATAAAATGAGTGTGGGAGAATTAATGCAGTTTTTCCACTTCTACTTTTTTGGCAATCCAGAAGGTTTAGCTTTCAACGGCACCAAACAGGATATGGGAACTTCGCTAGTACAACCAATTGCTAAGGCAATTGAACGCAACGGTAGCAAGATTATTAAAGGTGCAACAGTTAGCGAAATTCAGGCACAAGAAGGCAAAATAAATTCCCTCAGCTATCAACAGGGAGATGCTGGAAATGAGGTGCCATTTTGGGTAAAGCGAAATTCTACTATTGCCAACGAGCAACTAGAATATTTTGGTGCAGGAGATACTGTTTTTGCGGCGACACCACAGGGGAATGAAGCAATTTCCCTTAGTTGTACTCACCAAGGCTGTACAGTAGGACTGGCAGATGATGGTAAATTTCACTGCCCTTGTCACGGCGCAGTTTTTGACAGTGAAGGTAGAGTAATAAAAGGGCCTGCAACTAGAGATTTATCACGCTTTAAAGTAGTGCAACGTCAGGAAGATCAGCTGCAACTCGTAGGAGCAAATAATAACTCGCCCCTACAGGAATCAGTGGAGACAGTAAAGGCGGATTACTACGTATTTGCTACCGATGTACCGGGCGTGCAACAATTGTTTAATAGAATGAATGGGGATGTCGAGGAAAGAGTGCGATCGCAAGTTGAAAAATTAGCGGTAGCAGATCCCTTTGCCGTTTGTCGCTTCTGGTTTGACCGCGATTTTGAATGGGAACACAGCAACTTTGCTTCTCTCTCCGGCTATCAACTAACTGACAGCATTTGCCTTTACCACCGGATTCAGGATCAATTTATTGAGTGGACAAAAGAAACTGGCGGTAGTGTTGTTGAATTACACGCTTACGCCTACAAAGAAAAAGATTTTCCTACTCAACAAGTGTTACTTACGACTTTTGAACAGGAACTCTATGAAATTGTCCCAGAACTCAAAGCGGCCAATATGTTACACCGGGAACTGGTGAACCAAAAGAACTTCTCAGGGTACCCACCCAATAGTTACGCAGATAGACCAGAGACTAGCACAGCTATTCCTAACTTATTATTTGCTGGTGACTGGGTGAAAATGCCGTTCCCGTCTGGCTTAATGGAACGGGCAATTAGTAGCGGTTTGTTGGCAGCAAATGAAATTTTACACCGCGAAGGATTGCAAAGGCGACCATTGCTGACGGTGAATCCAGAAGGCGTGTTGCAGATATGAACCTTACCCAGAACCGCGCTGAATTTAGGACAATTAAAGTCGGCTTGATCCGATAGCTATTAGCCTGCGAATTAAATTCGCAGGCGATATTTGTTGATTGGTGAAACTATGCAATCTTCTTCTATAACTACCCAACATCAGAACATTCGCCAGATAGGAATCAACCTTAATTACTGGTATGTAGTTGCACGCAGCACCGAAGTAAAAAACCAGCCGCTGAGTGTCGTTCTCTGGAATCAACCAACCGTAATTTATAGAGATAGCACAGGCAAAATTCACGCCTTAGAAGACCGCTGCCCTCATCGTCAAGTTAAACTTAGTCATGGTAAAGTTATTGGCGACGAATTGGAATGTGCTTATCACGGCTGGCGTTTTAATGAGGCGGGTGAATGTGCAGCAGTTCCCTATTTAGCAGCTAATCAAAAATTACCAAGTTGCCAAATTCGCCGCTATCCTGTGCAAGAATTGGACGGTTTTATCTGGCTTTTTCCTGGGGATCGCACCGATGTAGAAACGCAAAGTTTCACGTCTATAAAACCTCTTTGCGTTCCTGAATGGGATCATCTCAACTATATTGCTACTGTTTCAGTTATTAAGTGTAATGCCCATTACTCGTATTTAATTGAAAACCTGATGGATATGTACCACGGACATTTACATCAGGATTGGCAAGCTTGGACTGATGCAGTGCTTGAAGATATTAACGAAGAAGTTAATCGTGTAGATGCTCATTATCAAGCTCAGAGTTATTACAAAATAGACAAGATTTGGTCTATTTCTCAGTTGTTTTTCCCAGCATTGCGTCGCTTACACCCAGAACCGTTGGATGTAAGTTATATCTATCCGCACTGGGTTTCAACATTAGGCAAGGATTTCAAAATTTACTGTCTACTTTGCCCGGTGAATGAAACGACAACTCGTGCTTATCTCATTCATTTTACATCATTAAATGCCTTTTGGCGGTTGCATAAATTGCCAGTAGCATTTCGCCGTTTTGTGAAAAATAGTTTGTTTGGTTCTGCTCAAAAATTACTCGATGGATTAGTCCTTGAAGATGTACAAATGATTGAGGAAGAACAACAGGCGTATTTAAATAATCCAGAACGACGGGGTTATGAATTAAATCGAGCATTGGTAAGCGTACAACGACTAATGAAAAATCAAGCAGAACAAGAGTAAGCGATCGCTTACTCTTGTTCTGTGTACCTTGATTGTTAAAAGCCCTTCAAGGTAAAATGCTCGATCGCGCCTGCATAAAGAGCCGCGCTCAGCTACGATAAAATCATGGAAGTCACACCAAGAGAAATTCGACTTTACATTACCTCAGACGGCAGAATTCCTTTCAAGGAGTGGTTTGATTCCCTACGAGATAGGAAAGCCAGAGTTAGGATTAAGTTGAGGCTTGATAGAGTTGAGCAAGGCAATCTGGGAGACTGTCGGTCAGTTGGAGCAGGAATCTTTGAACTCAGGATTGACTATGGGCCAGGCTACCGAGTCTACTTTGGACAAATCGGGTCAACAATTGTGCTTCTCTTCTATGGCGGAGATAAAAGCACTCAAGAGCAAGATATAAGCAAGGCTAGGGACTATTGGAGAGAATATGAAGAACGTGAAAACGCCGACCAGTGATAGCTATCACGATTATCTAATTTCATCACTAAAAGACCCCGAAGAATCTGCTGCCTATATTGAAGCGATATTGGAAGAAAAAGACCCTGAACCTGAATTGTTCAGGCGGGTACTTAGTAATGTAGCCGAGGCTCTTGGTGAACTAAATATGTCACCAGAAGAAGCAAAGCTGCACCAAGAGAAATTAGAAGAATTGATCGCAAAACCAGGAATTTACGCAATTTATAGCTTGGGAGATTGGCTTCAGGCTTTGGGATTAAAGCTAAGTGTTACTGTTAAAGCAGATTAATCCTTGATAGTACGCAAAGCGATCGCTTAGTCTTGTTCTGTGTACCTAGGTCAAATGAAGTTCGTCCAAAATGCGCGATCGTCCTGTTTCCCCGAAGTGGGAAAATGAAACAGAGTAATGCTTAGTGACACAGGGAAAGGAAGAAGGAAGATGCTGAAACGAATTGCCGCAATACTGTTTGTAGTATTAATGAGTTTACAAAGTTGCACTGCTGTCACCGCCACCAGTGGGCTAAGAAGCTATGTCGATAGCACCGACGGCTATCAGTTCCTATATCCTCATGGCTGGGTTGAAGTCAACGTGGGCAATGCAGCAGATATCGTCATGCACGATATCATTGAGCCAAGCGAAAATGTATCAGTCGTAATTAGCCCAGTTCCTGAAGGTAAAACCCTGGCTGACTTAGGGACACCTAGTGAAGTAGGTTACAAATTATCAAAAAGCGCGATCGCACCCCCCGGATCGGGACGCGAAGCGGAATTGGTGAACGCCGAAAAAGCCGAGTCTGGCGCTAAAACTTATTACTTCTTAGAATACGCCGTCAAACTCCCAAATCAGGAACGCCATAATTTCGCCTCAGTCGCCATCAGTCGAGGCAAACTCTTCACCTTCAACGCCTCCACTACAGAGAAACGCTGGGCAAAAATGCAGCCGATGTTGAAACAAGTCGTCAGTTCATTCTCAGTTTATTAATAGCTAATGGCTAATGGCTTTTGAACAAGCGAGCAATTTGCCATCCTTCAACTGATAACTTGACTAATGACTATGAATATTCCTTCCTTTGTCTTAGCCTCCGCGTCCCCAGCCCGCCGCCGCTTGTTGCAAACTGCTGGAATTGATCCGGTAGTTGCAGTCAGCGATTTTGATGAATCGCAAGTCCAGTTGAACGATCCAGCCGAACTGGTGCAAACCCTAGCACTGCGTAAAGCCGAAACAGTGGCTAGTCAATTTCCAGATGGTTTGGTGTTGGGGTGCGATTCCGTTTTAGCCGTCAACGGCGAAATTCATGGGAAACCAGTGGATGAGAAAGAAGCGATCGCACGTTGGCAAAAAATGCGCTCCTCTGTAGGCAACCTCTATACTGGTCATGCTTTAATTGACCAACGGCAGGGTAAAACTCTAGTAGAATGCGGCATCACGCGAGTCTACTTTGCCAATATAAGCGATCGCGAAATAAACGCCTACGTCGCCACTGGCGAACCTCTCAAATGCGCTGGCTGCTTTGCTCTCGAAGGCAGAGGCGGACTATTTGTAGAAAAACTTGAAGGCTGCCACACCAACGTCATCGGTCTTAGTTTGCCCCTGCTGCGCCAAATGCTCGGTGAACTGGGATACGATGTCACAGACTTCTGGCAACAATGAAAGTTATCCTTAGTCATTAGTCCTTTGTCTTCGGCGCTAATGACAAATGGCTTAATGACCAATGACCAATGACTAAGACATTAAGAGAGGGGATATTGTGGGAGTAAGTAAAGAGTTCAAAGAACAACTCAAAGCTGGCAAAGTTGTTGAAGCACTCACCTTAGCACTAAGCGAAGCCATAGAATTAGAAATCACCACCTGGGTTTCATCCGCTAATTCAGACACTCCGGCAGGAGGAGAGCAACCCCTACCCGGCCATTCTATGCGAACCCGCATTAACATCGTAGATGGTGACATCGAAAATGAAGTAGGCAGCGAATTTCTTGGCAATGGTTCCTACACCGAATTGCGAGAATTTCACTTAGAGCAAGTTCAGGAAGGTCGTGAAATTATCCAAGAAAACCTGGCAAACTTACAACAGCTATTTACAGTCTTAACTAACACATTGTCTCAAATGCAAACATCGCGGTTGTCTTCAAATAGTCAACCCCTTTTTCCTCCTTCCACGCCAAACAACCCATCTGAGTAAAAAGGCACTCCTGCAAAGGTAAAAGGTAAAAAAAGTTATTTACTTTAATTTTACCTTTTGCCGGATTGATTAATAACTAAAAAATTAGCTAAAAATATCTTTATGGCGGCAAGCGACGACTTCAAGCAAAAACTCAAAGCTGGCAAAATTGTTGAGGCACTTTCTACCGCACTCAGCGAGGCAATTGAGTTAGAAATTACCACCTGGGTTGCCAAAGCGGACTCAGATCGAGAGCAGCCCGAACCAGGCTCTCGGATGCAGACTCGGATTAATATTGTCGATGGCGACATCACCAACGAAATTGGCAACCAATTTCTCGATACTGGCCCCTATAGCGAACTGCGGCAATTTCATTTAGAACAGGTTCAGCAAAGCCGCGAAATTATCCAAGACAACCTCAAAAGTTTGCAAAAATTATTTGGAATTTGGGCGCAAATGCGACCTTCAAATTCTCCAAAATTGTCTGGTGTAGAGAGTCCTAAACTACCTCCAGACGATGCTGATCCTTTAGTTATGGAGCCTGAAGTTTCTGTGGTAGAGGTTGCGATCGCTTCTGAGTCCGTTATTGAGGTTGACACTGTTAGCGAAGCCCCGTCTGACCCCTCCCCAACCCCTCCCCAAATCGGGGAGGGGCTTCTAGATTCCGCATCCCAGAACAAAAGTTCTTCTTTTCCTTCCCCCCTTGCAGGGGCTGAATCATTAGGTTTTCCGACTTCGCCTTTAGCAGCATCCGTTCCCGCACAAACCCCACCAGTTGCGCCCACCCCGTCCCCACAGACATCGGAAACAACTGTAGAGCCTGTGTTGAGTTCCGAGGAATGGGAACAAGAGGAATGGGAGGAAGTTGCGCCCACCCCGTCCCCACAGACATCGGAAACAATTGTAGAGCCTGTGTTGAGTGCTGAGGAATGGGAACAAGAGGAATGGGAGGAAGTTGCGCCCGCCCCGTCCCCACAGACATCGGAAATAATTGTAGAGCCTGTGTTGAGTGCCGAGGAATGGGAACAAGCCCTCTTAGAGGAACCGCCATCAGAGCCAGCGTGGACGGCTACTCAGGAGACTGTAGTGAACTGGGGAAGCGATGAAGAGTGGGAAGATGTCGAGGTAGAGGAACCAGAACAACGCTTCACCGGATGGTCGCAGACTGGTTTACAGGATGACGAATGGGAAGGGTTCGACAACTGGGAAGAAGAGGAACAAAGCCAACCGAATCAGCCACAAAGAAACTTTACTTCAAGCGATCGCCTTTCAAATCCGATGGCAGTTTTGTTCGGAGATATACCACCCGAAGAAAAGCCCCAATCTAACTCGGAAATGCCAGACGAGGAAACACCCGTCACCTTTGAAGACCCTTTCTTTTCAGATATACCCGTCGAGCCTGGGGATAACAATCCTACTGATGAAAAAAGCAAAAAACCAAAGTAATAGCACCGGAGGCTAACAATTGTGGTGAATAGACCTGACACAAATAGTAGAGATATTATCCCTAATTTGCGACCTAAGTTTCACAACTTTTTACAGTCTTTAAGCGATGTACTCATCGACATCACGGCTCTAGAAGTTAATACAATGGTTGTCGATCAAATTACCGGAACAAAGTTCATTCCTTGGCAAGCTTATCGAGATATTTATCCCATTTGCAAGCCATATTTGGAAAGAATGGGAATTCATCCGTCCCTGCACGCGCGTTACCTGAGTCTTCGTAAGCAAATCGAAATAGAGTATTGTTTATACCGCGTTGAAGATGTTGCAGAAGATGCTTCCCAGCTAAGGGAATTTGTCCGAGTTCTCAGCGATCCCACAGCCGAACTGGATTTGCAAAAGACGAAACTACCTAACCCACTCAACCCATCTGCTAATCCGGCTGTTGAAATTAAAAGGATTCAAACTCTGCTCGACGATGGTAGATTTTTACGCAGTTTGCGGAAGGTAGATGAACTAAAGGCGGCGCTTGACAATCGTAACGAAGCACTCAAGAATAGCGAAATTGCTGCATCAGAAAATCCGGAAGAGGCAGTGACAACCGACATTATTTATGCTCAGTCGGTTATTCAGTTAGATGGAGATATCATCAACCGCTACCATGAAAAACTTTTTCAACACGAGCATAAAGACATAATTTTAGATATTCATAGACAAGGAGTAACTGCTGGGGAAAAACAGTGGCACGGACTGTTAGAGTTTATGGTAAACATGGTAGAATCTTTGGTGAATCGACGCTCGATAAAAGACATATTTAACCGGAATTGATATTGCGTAACAGCCTAACAACTAAAGCCCGCAGACTGGAAGTCTCGATGCTCCGCAAACCAAGTCCGCCTGCGCGGACTCAATTTAGCCTGGGTTGGCAGGCTTTGTTTGTGCGGTTGCGATTTCCAATCACTAGGTATTTTTGCAAAACTGGGATGCACCCAAGCAGGCTTAAGAGAAGTGAGCCTCCCAAACTGATGTCAATTAAACCGAATATTGCTAAAAATGAGTGGGAAATAATTCTCCAATATCATCCAGAAAATGCCTTGATTTAACTGCATACATTCAAGTCGAGGAAGTCAAAGACGAAAAGGGACAAGTAGTGTTTCGCTTCGTGCGATTTAACTTAGATCAGAACGTCATAGATAGAATTCTGCAAGCTAGAACAAAGGGAAAAGATTTGTGTATTTCCCCAAAGAGACTTGGGGAATTGCGCTCTTATGCTTTATTAGATGCGGAAAATCGATTACAATCTGGGCTAACTTTCTGCACTTACTACTATCATGTAACTACAGAGAAAGTGGCTGATAACATTGTTATGCGGAGTGTGATTTCTCTGGATGGAGACATCATTCACCAAATTCGCCATGATTGTCTCGTTGACTCAACTTGGTGTTTAGCGATCTCAACCGCACACCACTGGCTTGTCGCTCAACTTTTAAACAATCTGCATCTCAAAACAGCTTTGCTGTTAAAGTGGATATCTTGGGGGCTATCTTTATTAATTGTCCTTCCTACAGTTATTGTTTATATACAGCAGCTTAATCCATTGAAACTGTTAGTATCGCTGCTAACATCGTGGCTATTGCAAATTGGATTTAAGCGTCTATTATATTTATTTTTCCCATTGCTAAATCGCTGGCTTTTGCGTCAGTTATTATTGCGATTGCTCTCTTCTAATCCGATGGAACAGAAAATTGCCAAGGGCATTTTAGAGTGGTTTGGAGTATAAATGCCAGGGGTCAAGGCATTCTGCTTTACTTGTTGATGTGGACGATAGTACCTCAAAAAAAATATCTAGAGATAGATAAAGTCAAAGACGCATCTTCTGTAGAAGAAGGGACGGGTGAGGTATAACTGGAAATCCCATCTAAGGGAGAGTCAGGAGAATAAAGTAGATGTCATTTATTAGAAAATACCCGCTTGCTACCTTCTTTATCTTGGCTTATGCGATCGCGTGGTTAGTTTGGGGTAGCGAAATCGCCGCAACCTTCGGCTGGATTTCCTTCCAACTCCCCGAAAACTTAGCCTTCTTTGGCATTAGCATATCAGCAGTGATGATTAGTGCGATCGCAGACGGAAAAGCTGGAATTAACAGATTCTTTAGCCAACTGGTGAGGTGGCGTGTCGGCGGGAAATGGTACGCGATCGCTTTCCTCATACCAGCTGGCATTAGTCTAGCAGCAATTGGTCTTCACATCCTGCTAGGCGGGAATCATCAAATCGCCACCATAATTCCATTGGAAGGAATATTACCCTTATTCATTGAACAAATCATCATCCATCTGTTAACTGAGGAACCAGGGTGGAGAGGATTTGCTTTACCAAGACTTCAGGAAAATTTTAGCGCCTTATGGGCCAGTTTCATCCTGGGTTTAAGCTGGGGAATGTGGCACTTTCCCTTATTTCTCCTCCCAGGAACACCTCAAGCTAATATCCCCTTTGTAGGTTTCCTCCTTTCCACGATAGCGATCGCGATTCTGATGACGTGGATCTACAACCATACAAAAGGCAGCGTATTACTCGCCGCATTCTTCCACGCTGCCTATAATACTACACTTGTCTTCTTTGGCACATTGTGGGGAGATTTGCGAGTCTTCTGGTTCTACGTCGCCATCACCTGGATAGCAGCGATTTTCGTTGTCATCATAGAAGGCGCAGCACATCTCGATCGTAAAAAGACACTCACAGCTACCTGAAATTATCCCCTCTCTGCGCCCTCAGCGCCTCGGCGGTTCGTTTCCCACAAGCAACCGTGTCTCCCCTGCTACCTTTTTGTAACAATTTCTGTAACAGGACAACTACCAGCATCCTATCGCGTCTAAATTCAGACAAAGACATGGCTAATCCTGCCATCAACAGGCAATGCTACTAAAAGATATCCGAGACTACCAAATTCTCTTTCTAACCTCATTTCTTGTCTTAGGAATTTCGACAAGAGACTGGACGCTACGACCAGATTTAATTTTAGTTGTAATAGTGACTTGCCTAGTTACTCAGTGGCTAGCAACATCCATCAAACAAAACCTACTCCAAGGAACTGAATTAACAACCAATACTCCCATCAAACCTTCATTTCGCAGCGCTTTAATTACAGCTTTAGGTTTAAGTTTGCTGCTAAGAGCTGATAATTACACCACAATGGTTTTAGCAGGTTCCTTAGCAATTTCAAGTAAATTTATTTTTCAAATTCATAACAAACATTTTTTCAATCCTGCCAATTTTGGTATTATTTCAGTTCTCATTTTGACACCCGATGCCTGGGTTTCCCCTGGACAGTGGGGGGATGATTGGTGGTATGCCTTGTTATTTGCAGGAACCGGAGGCATGATATTAAAACGAGTCGGGCGATGGGACACAACCGCTGCTTTTTTATGTTCCTATGCCCTTTTAGAAGCGATTCGCAATATCTGGCTTGGCTGGACGTGGGACGTATTTTTCCATCGTTTAACCAGCGGTTCTTTACTGCTGTTTGCCTTGTTTATGATTACAGATCCTCGGTCAATTCCCAACGCCAGAATCAGCCGCTTAATATGGGCTATTTCCATCGCCGTATTAACTTTTATCCTGCGGAATCAATTTTTTGTTTCTACCGCAGTTTTCTGGGCTTTATTTGCCCTAGCACCCTTAACTGTAATTTGGGATTTAGTTTGGAAAGCGCCCAGATTCTCGTGGTGGGATTCAGCAAATAAACCTGAAAATGCTGAAGATGAGCAGTATATACAAGCGTAAACACTTACTAAAATCAAAGAGGTGACAATGAAGTTATTTCGGATTTTCCAAACCTTACTTATAACTTGTCTAGCGGTTATTTGCTTTGCGCCTACAGCCTGGGCATTTTGTGGATTTTATGTCGCTAAAGCAGATACCAAATTATACAACAAAGCTTCTCAAGTAGTGATTGCGCGGAGTGGCGATCGCACTGTTCTAACTATGGCGAATGACTATCAAGGAGATGTCAAAGACTTCGCCTTAGTTGTCCCCGTTCCCACGGTACTTAAAAAAGACCAAGTTCGCGTTGGCGAACCCAAAATTATCGAACGTTTAGATGCTTTTAGTGCGCCGCGACTCGTCGAATATTTTGACGAAGATCCGTGTAATCCTGTCATGTACTCTCCAAGACCTGTATCCAGAGCAGCGATGGAACCTGGCGCAGCAAGAGGAAATAGAGACGAAAGCACTTTAGGTGTCACCGTAGAAGAACGTTTTACAGTCGGAGAATATGACATTGTAATCCTCAGCGCCAGAGAATCTAATGGTTTAGAAACTTGGCTAAATCGCAACGGCTATCGCATTCCCAGAGGTGCCAAACAACTGCTGCAACCATACATCCGGCAAAACATGAAATTCTTCGTTGCTAAAGTCAACTTAGGAGAATTTGAAAAGTCTGGGACTCAATTCCTGCGACCTTTGATGATGGCTTATGAATCTCCTAAATTCATGTTGCCGATTCGTCTAGGCATGATTAATTCTACCAGCGAACAAGACTTAATTGTTTATCTCTTATCGCCAAAAGGTCAGGCAGAAGTTACCAACTACCGCACAGTCAAAGTTCCCTCGGATGCTGAAATACCAGTATACGTTAAAAACGACTTTGGCAATTTCTACAAATCGATGTTCAAAAACGCCTATAATAGAGAAAATCAAAAAGTTGCATTTCTCGAATATGCGTGGGATATGGGTAGCTGCGATCCGTGTTCTGCGGAACCATTAAATCCAGAAGAACTGAAGAAAGCTGGTGTATTTTGGCTAGATAATTACCCTTCGGATATCCAGCAGTCAGCGCCCTTCAGGAGAGGCATTGTTCCCTCCAGTAATGTTTTTATCACTCGTCTTCATGTCCGCTATACCCGCGATAAGTTTCCGGAAGATTTGATGTTCCAAGAAACATCAAACCGTCAAAACTTCCAGGGTCGCTATATCCTGCGCCATGCTTTTACAGGGGAAGTTAAATGTCAAGCAGGACAACAATATAAAAAGTCTTTGCCGGGACGATTTGAACAAGAAGCGCAGACTTTAGCGAAGCTTACAGGGTGGAATATTCAGGATATTCGGAAAAAAATGCCTGTGGCACAAAGCAATTCTAGACCTTGGTGGCAAAATATTTTCCCTTGACACCATGACTTACGCACTTGCCGTGAACTAAAGTTCCGGCTCAAAGCTCAAACCCATTAAAATGGGTTGGTTTGAGGTTTTTTAGTCAGTTTCAACTGACTTGGGCTTTTAGCCAGGAAATAAATTTCCTGGTTCCAAGTGCGTAAGTCCTAAACACTTAAAGTGTCATAAGTTTACATTTCTGTTAAATAAGCAGGTTTTTTATGAAGCTTCCGTGAAGATGAGGCATCTTAAAACCTGCTTATTACCTTCATAGGGTTGTCTTAACGTGCGATCGCTACTGTGTGAGGAATAACGAAAGCTAAGTACAAACACGGTTGCTATGAAGATCCAGAAAGCTCTAATTTCCCGGTTCGATCGCCTTGTATCCGGAGGATTACTGACAGCAGGGATATTGGGAGCGATCGCGTCTGGGTCAGCCCAAGCCACCACCCTCCGCTTTGCCACATTCAACGCCTCACTAAACCGCAACGCTGAGGGTCAACTAATTACCGATTTGTCAACCCCCGACAACGTACAGGCCAAGACCGTTGCCGAAATCATCCAACGAGTCAACCCTGACGTACTGTTAATCAACGAATTCGACTATGTAGAAGGCGGTAAAGCAGCCCAACTATTTCAAAATAACTACCTTTCAGTTAGCCAGAATGGTGCTTCCCCCGCTGAATATCAATATCGCTACGTTGCACCATCCAACACTGGCATACCTTCCGGATTTGACCTAGACAACAATGGCACAGTCGGCGGCCCAAACGATGCCTATGGCTTCGGATTCTTCCCCGGACAGTTTGGCATGGCACTGTACTCCAAGTACCCAATTTTAGAAGAAAGCATCCGCACCTTCCAAACCTTCCTGTGGAAAGATATGCCGGGAGCCTTACTTCCCAACAACCCAGCGACACCCGAACCCAATGACTGGTACTCGGAAGCAGAACTTGAGGTAGTTCGTCTCTCCTCTAAAAGTCATTGGGATATCCCAATTAACGTTAACGGAGAGATTGTTCACGCCCTCCTTAGCCATCCTACCCCGCCAGTATTTGACGGCCCCGAAGACCGCAACGGTAGGCGGAATTTTGACGAAATTCGCTTTTGGGCAGACTATATCACGCCCGGAGAAGGCGATTACATCTACGACGATCAGCGCACCTTTGGAGGACTGAGTGCTGATTCAAGCTTTGTTATCATGGGCGACCAAAATTCAGATCCCTTTGATGGCGATAGCTTACCCGGTGCGATACAGCAATTGCTGGATAATCCCCTTGTCAATACCAGTGTCACTCCCACCAGCGAAGGCGGCCCAGAACAGGCAATTTTGCAAGGCGGTGCTAATCTAACCCATAAAAGCAACCCAGCATTTGATACAGCTGACTTTGCTGATGGTACACCCGGTAATTTGCGCGTAGATTACGTTTTGCCATCGCAGGATTTAGAGATTGTTGATGCAGCTGTATTCTGGCCTAAGAGCAGCGATCGCCTGTTTCCTCTAGTGGGGACGTTCCCATTCCCCAGTTCCGATCATCGCTTGGTGTGGACTGATGTTAAGGTGGCTGATGATAGCGCTAGCATACCTGAACCTTCCGCTACTCTGGGGATTTTCAGCCTTGGCATTCTGGGGATAATTGGCAAATCCCGCCGTCGCCGCAAACCGATTGTTTGAGTTAGCGTAGCGTAGGTTGGCTTGTGCAACGAAATCCAACACTCATAACCATTGGTTAGGTTTCCACACGGTAATCCCAATCTACAAATATTCTTAAGTGAACCGTATTGTTCTCTAAGATGCTTCTCTTTCCAGCAGCAAAGTAACAGGGCCATCATTCTCAATTTCTACCTGCATCATCGCCCCAAATTCACCCGTTTCAACTCGCACACTTTGGCGCAACTTCTCAACAAACTGTTCGTAAAGCTTTTTGGCAACATCTGGTGCAGCTGAACGGTCGAAGGAAGGGCGGCGACCTTTGCGACAATCTCCGTAGAGGGTGAACTGGCTAATTACTAACAGTTCGCCCCCGATTTCTTGAATCGATTTTTCCCAGCGTCCCGTCCCATTTTGCTCATCTGGAAATAAGCGTAATTCCAAACATTTTCGCGCTATCCAATCAAGTTCTGCTTCGGTATCCGTATCGGCAATGGCTACGAGTAAGTTAAGCCCTCGCCCAATTTTGCCGATGACTTTACCTGCAACCTCAACTTGAGATGATTTAACTCGCTGAACGACAACGCGCATAATTAGTCATTAGTCATTACATCTGTAGGGACATGGCATTGCCATGTCCCTACCAAACGTTAGAACCGCAATGTATTCGACCCAAGAGAGAAACGCTATAAACTATTAGCAATTAGCTAATTACTATTTCCCGAACCCTTTGCCACGACTTGCAGAGGGGAGACAGACACATTTCTGGATTTGGTCGCGCAGGGTTTCTTTATCTAAATCCTGACCAATCAGCACCATCTGGGTTTTCGGTTGACCTTTCCAATCTTCATCGTCAATACTAAACCGCTTGCCACAGAGGTGGAAAATATGCCGTCTGGGGCTTTCGTCAAACCAAAGAATCCCTTTGGCACGGAAGACGGTAGAAGGTAATTGATTATCTAAGAAATTTTGAAACTTCTTGATAGCAAAAGGCTTGTCGCTTTCAAAAGAAATTGAGGTAAACCCGTCATTTTCCAGGTGGTGCGAGTGGTGGTGATGGTCGTGGTCGTGGTCATGAGTGCAAACATCATGTTCATGATCGCAAGCACTATGGTCGTGATGGTCGTGATGGTCGTGATGGTCATGGTGGTCGTGGTCGTGTTCCGATTCAACCTCTAAATACCTGTCAGACTCAAACAAACCGACGCTGAGAATCAAAGGCAATGACACCTGTGCGCGTGCGGTTCGCAGAATTCTGGCATCAGTTTTCATGTCCCGAATTCTAACTTCCAGCGAATCCAAGTCAGCTTCATCTACCAAATCTGCTTTGTTTAGTAGAATAATGTCACCATAGGTAATCTGGCTGGTGGCGGCTTCGCTGTTGAACAAATCGAGACTGAAATTTTCTGAATCTACCACCGTGATAATAGAATCCAGGCGGGTCATGTCTCGCAGTTCCGTCCCTAAAAAGGTGAGTGCAACTGGCAAAGGATCTGCGAGTCCGGTTGTTTCCACTACCAGATAATCTATTTTGTCTTCGCGTTCCAGAACTTTGTAAACTGCCTCAACCAAATCGTTATTAATGGTGCAGCAGATACAACCGTTACTCAACTCCACCATGTCTTCTCCGGTGGTGACAATCAGTTCATTGTCAATGCCGATTTCACCAAATTCATTGACCAGAACAGCGGTTTTCACGCCTTCCTGATTGCTTAAGATGTGGTTGAGGAGCGTGGTCTTGCCGCTGCCAAGGAAACCTGTAATGATCGTGACAGGCAAGCCGTGTTTCGGGGAATCGATTGCTGGGGATTGGTCAGGTTTAACTGCTGGTTGCATAACGCGACTGTCGAAAAGGTCAGAAAATGGAACTATGTAAAGATCGGCAGGGCATTAAATGCAGATATTTGCATCCCTGCTACCCACCTTTATTATGGCTTGTTACACGGCATGGAAAAGAACGAAGCTGATAAGATGCCGATGCCGTTTAACATGGAGGCAAGCGATCGCTGGTGTTAACCCTCCGATTTTACAGATGCGATGATATATTGCGTCTCTACGGCTACACAAACAAAGCTTGTCTGCGCTGACTATAATCAATCCAAAGTTTATGACCCTATCACTCTACAACACCCTAACCCGTCGTAAGGAATCCTTTGAACCCCTCAATCCCGGTAAAGTCGGGATGTACTACTGCGGCGTAACGGTGTACGATTACTGCCACTTGGGTCATGCTAGAGCTTGCATAGTTTGGGATGTGACGCGCCGCTATCTGCAATTTCTCGGCTATGATGTGCGCTACGTACAGAATTTTACTGATATTGATGACAAAATCCTCAATCGAGCCAGGCTTGAGGGTTCAACGATGGAGGAAGTCGCAGAACGCTATATCCAAGCTTATTTTGAGGATATGGCACGGCTGAATATCCAAGAAGCTGATGAATATCCCCGCGCTACTCACACAATAGATGGAATTAAGCGGCTGATTCACGAGTTGGAACAGAAAGATTTTGCTTATCCTTCGGCTGGCGATGTCTACTATGCAGTTCGTGAATTTCCGGAGTATGGGAAGCTTTCGGGACGCAAGTTAGAAGATATGCAGGCTGGCGCAAGTAATCGGGTTGAGGTGGAACCGGAAGCGTCTAAGAAAAAAGATCCGTTTGATTTTGCTTTGTGGAAGGCTGCTAAACCAGGGGAACCTGCGTGGGAGTCGCCTTGGGGTGATGGTCGTCCGGGATGGCATATTGAATGCTCGGCTATGGTGCGCGATCGCTTGGGCGAAACTATAGATATCCACGCTGGCGGTGCTGACTTAATTTTCCCCCACCACGAAAATGAAATTGCTCAATCAGAAGCAGTAACAGGCAAGCCTTTATCTCGTTACTGGTTGCACAATGGTATGGTAACGGTGAATGGCGAGAAGATGTCTAAGTCTCTGGGCAACTTTATCACCATTCGGGAGTTACTTGATCGTCCAGTTGACCCGATGGCAGTGCGGTTATTTGTTCTTACAGCACAGTACCGCAAACCTATCGACTTTACCGATGAAGCCATACAAGCTGCTACCAACGGTTGGAATACCTTAAAAGAAGGTCTGCTGTTTGGCTACCAGTACGGTAAACAGTTAGGTTGGAGAGTGGAACAACAAGAAAATCTTCCAATCCCCAGTCCCCAATCCCCAACCCCCAATCCCTTTGTTGAGAGATTCCAAACAGCAGTCGATGATGACTTAAATTTTCCTGGCGGTTTAACAGTATTGTTTGAACTGGCAAAGGAATTAGGCAAGCAAGGGCATATTTTAGTTCACCAGGGTAAAACTGAGACACCACCGGAAGAGTTACAAGTTCGGTGGCATACTTTGGTTGATTTGTCAACAGTTTTAGGCTTAGAAGTGGGGGCGCAAGACATAGCTTCGCTAGAGGATGAAACTGCTGGTGATATAAGCGATGCGGAGATTGAGGCGGAGATTGAAAAGCGACAGGAAGCGCGGAAAGCGAAGAATTTTGCTGAAAGCGATCGCATTCGCAACGAACTAGCTGCCCAAGGCATTACCCTAATTGATAGCCAAGAGGGTACGCGCTGGCATCGCAACTAAAGATTGGGAATTGGGGATTGGGGATTGGGGATTGGGGAAGAGGAAAAAATCTTACCTAGTCCCTAGTCCCTAGTCCCCTTGTCAATGTGTGATCAAAATAGTAAGTTTTAGTGACAATCCTCAAGTTGAAACAAATTGTGTTTTGGTTTTGCGATCGCGATCGTGTGGTTCAAAAAGACTTTTCATATCAGGCCCAGAGGGGATAATCCCGCCTGGATTGAGTGGAAATAGATTGCCGTAGTAATCCCGCTTCACAGCGTCTATATCACAGGTGTCAGCAACACCGGGAAGTTGATATAAATCACAAAGGTAGGCACCGAGATTTTCATAGTCTTTGATTCTCTTGCGGTTGCACTTGAACAGCCCGTAATACACAGCATCAAAGCGGAACAGCGTAGTAAATAAACGCACATCTGCTAGTGTCACGTTGTCGCCGCACACATATCGACTTGTCGCCAGCACTGCGTCAATCTCATTCAGGGCAACAAATAGCTCATCACAGGCTTTTTCATAAGCCGCCTGTGACTGAGCAAAGCCGCAACGGTACACGCCATTATTCACAGCATCGTAAATTTTGTCGTTCCAAAGGTCAATGGTTTCTTTGAGTTCTTCTGGGTAGAGATCCAGTTCGGGATGTTTACTAAACTCATTAAAGGCTGAGTTCAGCATCACGATAATCTCTGCACTCTCGTTGTTGACGATAGTTTTTGTTTGTTCGTCCCAGAGAACCGGAACCGTGCAACGTCCGCTATAGCCTGGTTGCGCCAACTGATACAACTCCGGTAAGGTGTGGCAACCCTCGTAGGGGTCGTCTAATACCCAAATGCCCGCATCAGAGGAAGGGGAAGCGATGGACACGCTGATCACATCTTCCAGTTTCTTAAGCGATCGCGCAACTAATGTACGATGCGCCCAAGGACAGCCCAACCCCACAAAAAGGCGGTAACGTCCTGCGGCTGGCTGGTATAAATTCCCTTCCTCAGTCCCGACAAAATTCCGAAACTGGCTCTTAGGGCGGACATACTCACCCGATTTTTGAGATGGGGCAAGCTGAGACATCATCAGATGCCAGATTGTCGTCCAGACGAACTTTCCGAGTTTAACAATTATTCCCGGAGGAAGGGACTTACTTTTTTTGTTAATTCCAACAGTGGTTTGTGACATGATCCTCAAGAACGTATCGGGAGAATAGAGAAAATCTTAAACTCGGTGTGTTATTTCAATTTGGTAATCATCCCTAATCTTCTTGAGAGGAAATTGCACAAATTTTGCATCACCTGTCAGCTTCCAATCAAACTTGTGCAGCAAATTAGAGGCAAATATCTTAGTAACAACCATCGCCAACTGCGCCCCTAAACAAGCGTGTACGCCGCCACCAAAGGGGATGAACTCATACATTTTACCTTCACTGCGAGGAGGCAGGAATCGCTCTGGAGCAAATACCTCCGGTTCGTGAAAGTATTCTGGCATGATATGTGCAATTCGCGGTTCTGCCATCACAGAGCAGCCCTGTTTATACAGCACCCCATCCAGTACCACCGACTTAGTGAGTCGGCGGTTGGCAGTAGAACTAGGAGGTAGTGTGCGTAGCGTTTCTTTGATGGTTGCCTCTAGGAATACCATCTGCTTCAGATGTTCGGGTAAGAAGGTGCTGATATTGCTTTGTTTGCCCATCACCTGAGTTTGTTCTTCCCGCAGCCGCTGTAGTACCTGTGGGTGGTGTCCAAGTTGGTATATCAGGGAAGCCACCAGCCCCGAAATTTCATAGTGTGAAGCCCACAACTGTAGCAGACACTGGTTTTCAATCAAGGCATCGGTAAAGACTCCATCCGGGTTTTCTTCCTGACTGGCTAGCATCATTGAGAGGAAGTCTACTGTGGGGTCAATGACTCCGCCCTGTGTCCGCCGTCGCCGTACAACTGCACGCATGAACTCAAGTAACTCGGCACGTGCTTTCCAGCCCCTACCGTAGGCTGTAAAGGGTGACTTCCACTTTAACAAGCCATAGAAACCATCAAAAAAGGTCTTGTACAACGCCTTTAGTTCGGCTTTGGAGGATACAGGTAGTCCCTCAAAAGTGGTTGGATCGGCGTCATTCAAGCTGACTCCCAACAGCAGGGGGACGAGTACATCAAAGCAAATATTCTCCACTGCTGGGTAGAGTGCTAGTCTACTGGGGGTGGGCCACTGGGAGATGCCTAGCGCGATCGCACTCTCAATCGCCGGCGCATATCTCTCAAGTACCTGACCAGTCAGTCCGGGACGCAGTGCGCTTTTGCGCTGGCGATGCAAATCGGGACGCTGAAACAGACTGTACTCGCCAAACATATCCATCGTGGTTGCTGGCAAGGCAATCTCTGTGTATTTCAAGTCCCCGTTAAATGTCATTTGAGTAGCTTTAGCTGAACCGACAAAGACAGTAGTGCCACCAAAGACACTGGTGTTAAAAATGGCACCGTACTTTTCTAGATTTTGGCGACAGAAGCGATCCGGATTGGCAATGTAATTTAATGTGTCTGACCACTTTGGCTTTCGCGGTGGCGCGATCGCATCTTTTGGTGGTGCTTGTCCTTCCTCTAGTACCAATACCTCGTCGATATCTTGGTTCATAACTATGCCAGCTGTGTCATGTTAGATGCTGTTGAGAATCTCTATAGGAACCACCTGCACTATTTGGCTAAAACCTGCCGCAGTGCTTCCAAAAGTCGATCTACACTCTCTGAACGACTGTTAAAGCCCATCAAACCCACACGCCAGACTTTACCAGCCAGTTCCCCTAATCCGCCCCCAATTTCTATATTGTGTTCCATCAGCAGCTGACGCGCGATCGCCTTCCCATCCAAACCCTCTGGAATGCAAACCGTAGTAAGCGTTGGCAAACGAAACTCTCGTTCAACGTGCATGGTGAGTCCTAAATCTTCTAACCCCTCCCAGAGATACTCAACATTCTTTTGGTGACGCATCCAGGAATTTTCTATTCCTTCTTCGGCAATCAAACGCAGCGCTTCTCGCAGCGCATAGTACAAGTTAATCGGGGCAGTGTGGTGATAAGTGCGTTCTTGGCCCCAATACTTACTCAACAACGTCATATCCAGATACCAGTTAGCCACCTTAGTGCGACGTTGTTGCATTTTATCAACCGCACGGGGACTCATTGTAAACGGCGAAGCACCGGGCGGACAACCTAACCCTTTCTGGCTGCAACTATAAGCTAGGTCAACCTTCCACTCATCCAGAAACAAGGGAACACCACCCAAACTGGTGACAGTATCCACCAACAGCAGACAGTCAAATTCACGACAGAGGTCGCCGACTCCTTCCAATGGTTGACGCGCCCCGGTGGATGTCTCAGCATTAACCAAAGCCAGGATAGCAGGGCGATGAGTTTCCAAGGCGCTGCGGAGTTCGTCTAGGGCGAACACCTGTCCCCAAGGCTTGGTAATGGTTCGCACATCGGCACCATAGCGTCCGGCCATATCAACAAGACGGTTGCCGAAGTAACCATTCACACCAATTAGAACCACATCACCCGGTTCAGTAACATTGGCGATAGTTGCTTCCATTGCGGCGGTTCCTGTACCGCTTACTGCAATGGTGAGTGGATTTTCCGTTTGCCAAACATAGCGCAGTAAGGTCTGGATTTCGTCCATCAGTCCCAGGAATGCTGGGTCGAGGTGTCCCACAGGAGGAGTATTCATCGCCTGAAGTACGGCGGGATGGGCATTTGAAGGCCCTGGCCCCAGTAGCAGACGAGTTGGTATTTTTAAAGGGGCGAGTTGCAGCCGAGCCGTGTTGTTAATGGAGGATGTTAGCATTATGTTAGCATTATTTATTCTTGGGTTAATCGAGCGAGCAATAACTTAGAGTTTAAAGTTAGCTGGCTGCAAGTAAGTAGATCAATCTAATTATTTGTAGGATTGCAGGATAGGTAGAGCTTTATCGTTACCCACCAAACCCTTACCAATATTGGGTTTCGCATCCCAGGGGACTCTCACTCGGATGACTGCTGACTATCGGCAAAAATTGCAGCAGCAAGTCGCCAATCTTCCAGCCGTCGGTAGTATCGGTTTATTTACACAAGGACTGGAACTTGTGCAGTTAGCATGGTTAAACGCAGCTAAATGTCATTAATCATCTTTCAAAAATTGAAGCCTTGCCGTTGCTGTAAATTTGGAGTGTTTTGGATTTTAGATATTCTCTGGCTGAATTATCCTGCTTGAGGTAAGCATCCCAGAAAGCAATACTTGCGCTCTGAAGGTAAGTATGAATATCATTTATAGCTTGCATTTCTAATTTGGATATTTCTGTGCTGCGTTTGTAATCATTATAGGAAGAGTGATCAGCATTTTGAATAAGAGTATGATATTTATTGCCTGGAGGCATATATTTAAAAGGTTCCAACCTCCACGATTTAGGTTTTCCTTTTCCTCCTGTTTCCTTAGTTCCACTTACTGTCATTACAGGCGCTTTAATTTCATTCCAAGAGCTTTTAGTTAAACCATAAGTACCACTTCCTTGAGAAGATATCCCTATAAAGGCGCAGGCGCGATCATCTTGAAAAGTGATGTTTGGCTGTTGAGGTATGTCCACTAACGCGCCAGCAATCAATATTGCTGTGTAAGCACCATAGGAATGACCAGAGACACCTATGTGGGAGTAGTCTATTTTTTGGGTTAATGGGGGAATATTGCCTTCTAGTTGCTTGAGGGAGTCGATGAGGAAGGATATGTCGGCAGCGCGATCGCGCCATTGTTGGGGGTCTTTACTGCTGTTCTCAAGTGCCTCACGTCCGCCACTCTGAAACACAGATTTGTCGCTGCCAAAATGAGTTGGATGGATGGAAATATAGCCATGACTAGCCCAAAAGCGCCCCAGGTAGGAAAAGGCATTTTTTGATCCCCCCGAACCATGCGAAAAAATAATGACAGGGAATAATCCTGATGCTTGAGGGTAGTAAATTTTAATCGGCACTTGGCGCAAAGCATTAGCGCTATTAGTGTATCGCTCAAGAATGAAATTATTTATGATTCCAACTGGATTTATGCCCAAAATATGCTTATGCAAGTTCAAGTAAGACACAATAAAACTGGAAAAAATAAATTGTAAATTGTTCTTATTACTCGTGGATTGTTCCGTCGGGCATGACTGCCCCTTCTAGTATGACCTGCTTTAAATCTACAGCTCTCAGGTTAGCATTAGTTAAATTTGATTTACTCAAGTCTGCTCCTTTCAAAATTGCCCCGCTTAAATCGGCTCCCCGAAGATTAGCTCCAGACAAATTAACTCCCAAAAGAATTGCTCCAGATAGCTTAGCACCGCACAGATTAGCTTTTGTTAAGTTAGCTTTTGTTAAATTCGCCCCACTCAAGTCTACAGCCTGTAAATTAGCTTTTTGAAGCGATACATTGGGAGCAATCAAGTATGCTCCTGAAGCCATCGGGTCAAAATCTTGGGGAAAGCGAGTAGCTGGGTTGTAGAGAACTTGCTGTAAGTTGGCTCCGATTAAATTAGCCCCAGTTAGGTCGGCGCGTCTCAGGTCAGCTCCGGTGAGATTAGCGTCGCACAGATTCGCATTTTCCAGCTTAGCCGCTTTAAGATTAGCCCTAGTGAGATTAGTTTTACTTAGGTTGGCTGCACTCAAAGATGCCCCACTCAGGTTAGCATTTGGCAAATCTAGCTGTTGCAAATCAACTCCCACAAGGGAAGTACAAGGAGCAATTAAGAACGCTCCGGCTTGATGTGGCTCAAAATCTTTAGGAAATCGCGTCTGCTGGTTGTAACAAGCTCCAACTAGGTTAGCTGTTGCTAAATCGCTACCACTTAAATCAGCATCAGTCAGATTTGCTTGAGCTAAATCAGTTTTTCGCAAAGAGGCTCCCACCAAGCAGGCGGCGCGAAGATTAGCTTTGCACAGCTTACTATTGTTGAGATTTGCTTGAGCTAAATTAGCTCCCACTAACTCAGAAAAAGGCGCGATTAAGTATGCTTTAGCAGTATTTGGCTCAAAATCGCTGGGAAACTGAGTTTCCTGGTCGTAGAGAACTTGGGCTAATTGTGCTTGTTGCAGGTTGGCTTGGCTGAGGTTGGCGCCTCTGAGGTCTGCTGCAATTAAACTCGCTCCTGCAAGGTTGGCGTGTTGCAGGTTAGCTTCCCTGAGATTGGTTTGATTTAATATTGTGGCGCTGAGGTTAGCGTGTTGCAGGTTTGCCTTGCTGAAGTTGGCTTGGGTTAAGTTAGAGGATGCAAGGTTGGCTTGTGGTAGATTGGCTGCTGGTAAGTCTACCCCTACTAAATGGACTTTAGGAGCGATTAAGTACGCTCCTGCTGAAATTGGATCGAAGTTTTCCGGGAACTCGGTGGTAGCATCGTAGAAAACTCCTTGAAGGTTGGTTCCCATTAGATTTGCTCCCCTTAGATTTGCCCCAGACAAATCGGCTTTACTCAGATTCGCCCCGCTCAAATCTACAGCCTGTAAATTAGCTTTTTGGAGCGATACATTGGGAGCAATCAAGTATGCTCCTGAAGCCGTCGGGTCAAAATCTTGGGGAAAGCGAGTAGCTGGGTTGTAGAGAACTTGCTGTAAGTTGGCTCCGATTAAATTAGCCCCAGTTAGGTCGGCGCGTCTCAGGTCAGCTCCGGTGAGATTAGCGTCGCACAGATTCGCATTTTCCAGCTTAGCCGCTTTAAGATTAGCCCTAGTGAGATTAGTTTTACTTAGGTTGGCTGCACTCAAAGATGCCCCACTCAGGTTAGCATTTGGCAAATCTAGCTGTTGCAAATCAACTCCCACAAGGGAAGTACAAGGAGCAATTAAGAACGCTCCGGCTTGATGTGGCTCAAAATCTTTAGGAAATCGCGTCTGCTGGTTGTAACAAGCTCCAACTAGGTTAGCTGTTGCTAAATCGCTACCACTTAAATCAGCATCAGTCAGATTTGCTTGAGCTAAATCAGTTTTTCGCAAAGAGGCTCCCACCAAGCAGGCGGCGCGAAGATTAGCTTTGCACAGCTTACTATTGTTGAGATTTGCTTGAGCTAAATTAGCTCCCACTAACTCAGAAAAAGGCGCGATTAAGTATGCTTTAGCAGTATTTGGCTCAAAATCGCTGGGAAACTGAGTTTCCTGGTCGTAGAGAACTTGGGCTAATTGTGCTTGTTGCAGGTTGGCTTGGCTGAGGTTGGCGCCTCTGAGGTCTGCTGCAATTAAACTCGCTCCTGCAAGGTTGGCGTGTTGCAGGTTAGCTTCCCTGAGATTGGTTTGATTTAATATTGTGGCGCTGAGGTTAGCGTGTTGCAGGTTTGCCTTGCTGAAGTTGGCTTGGGTTAAGTTAGAGGATGCAAGGTTGGCTTGTGGTAGATTGGCTGCTGGTAAGTCTACCCCTACTAAATGGACTTTAGGAGCGATTAAGTACGCTCCTGCTGAAATTGGATCGAAGTTTTCCGGGAACTCGGTGGTAGCATCGTAGAAAACTCCTTGAAGGTTTGTCTGTTGCAAGTTAACTTCTTGCAAAGAAGCTCCACTCAAATTTGCTCCCAGCAGACTTGCTTCTAATAAGAATGCCCCACTCAAAGAAGCCCCATTCAAATTTGCTCGATTCAAAGAAGCCCCATTCAAATTTGCTCGATTCAAAGAAGCCCCATTCAAATTTGCTCGATTCAAGTTTGTCTTAACTAAATTTGCTTCACTTAGATTTGCTCTACATAAATTGGCATTTCTTAGGTCTGCCCAACATAAGATTGTATCAGTCAAATTTGCTTCACTTAGGTCGGCTCTAACTAGATTCACCTCAATTAGAGCCGACCCACTCAAATTGCTCCCAGTTAATTTTGCTTCAGCCAAAATCGCCTGACATAGGGTTGCCTGATTCATAATTGCCTCAGTTAAATCAACTTTACTGAGGTCTGCATCATTTAGGTTGGTACCACTTAGATTGACCTTACGAAAATCCCGTTCGCCTAGAGAATATCGTTTCAGTACTGCGTTTCTACTGTTATATTCAGGCATTGTTTCTCAAAATCGCTGAAACTAAAAAATATGCGAGCGAAATTTGCCTGTTGTACTAAGGAAGCCAAGACCAAACTTCAACTTGGATGAAGCGGGCAATTGGACGAGTAAACGCCACAATGACTGGCTTTGTCCCTCCATTGACCTTGGCATAACCAGACATTCCGGTTTTCAAAAGTCTCTGGGAATCGGAATTGGGGATTTCTACATTAACCTTGACAACTTGTGTGGCGGGTTGGCTAGGTTCATCGGTAGCAATCGGTTCAATAGAAACTATTTTTCCCCATATAGGTTTATCGGGATATGCTAAAAGCTTAATTTCCACCTGATTGCCAACTGCAAATTCACCTATGTTATCTTCTGGAATCGATATCTGACCGATAAAGTTGCGATCGTTCTCAGCCACAGCAAACGTATCGCCTTCCTTTAGGTAAGTACCTAGTTTTTGCCCAAGATACGAAGTGGTTAAATGACCATCAATGGGCATTAGTAGCTTGGTCGTTTTTAGTTGCTCATTAGCATATTTCAATTGTTGTTGTACCCGATTCAGATTAGCGCGAGCAGCTTTAACATCCCGACGAGCAGCTTCTATTTCATCTGGAGGCGCTCCACTCAAAACTACCTGGAGATCGGCTTCTGATTTCTCTACATCTTTTTGCTTTCTGGCGATAATATCGCGCATTGCTTCTGTATTGATGCGGTCTGTTTCCGCCTGTTTTTGTGCCTCTTCCAGTAATTGTAAAGAATAAGCCCCTTGTTTATATAAACCTTCAAAACGTGCAGCTTGACGAGCGCTAAACTGGGCTTTGGTCATGGCAACTTCTAGCTGCCTTTTAGAAACTTCTACTTCTTGTTTAGCAACTTCTAGTTCTTTTTTTGCCACTTCTACTTCTTGTTTGCTGGGAGTATTTAGCAGTTGATTGACTTTATCTTGCTGCTTTTCCAGAACGGCTTGCTGTTCGTTTACTTGCTGCTGCAATGTTAAGATGCTGTTATTTAGATCGGTTGATTCCATTGTGGCAATTACGGTTCCGGATTTGATCAATTTACCGTTGCCGCCCTCAAAGAATACTTTGGTAATTTTTCCAGAAATTGGGGCTTGAATTTTTGCTTGTGCAGGAGGCATTAACTGAATGGGGCCACCTGGTTTGTAGGGGTAGGGCAAGAAAAGGACAATGCCTAAGCCAACAAGAAGTAAAATTTTGACTAAGTTATTTGTTTTGAAACGGGTTTTCTTGGCTATGTGTAAGTGTGCCTTTTCCGGTACATTTACTTCACGATCAACTACGGGAGAGGGATTCGGATTTTTGCCTTTTTGCGTCATCCTTGACCATTTTTTGCTCGTCCAATATAAGGTCATTGATGCGATCGCGCCGATAAAGATGAATCTGGTACTTCTACCGAAAATATCTGGGTAACTTAGTACTAGCCCTTTGGCAGTAGAAAAAACTACTTTTGTCATCAGGTAGAACCAAAAAGATATGATGACCAGCGCATATAGTAGTAAACTCCACTTCTGACCGGAGGATATTGTTGTTGGCAAGGAGCGACCCTGGATTGTAAACATAAAGGTTTGCAAAGCTCGCTGAAACAACTGGGGGGGAAGCTTAAAAAGAAGAACAAAAAATCTATAACCTTCACCCCAAATAGGAAGGATAAGTATCAAGAAGCCAAAAAGACCAGCTTGGGCAAAGAAAAGACCCATCAGCGGCAAGCTTGTTCCTGTTCCATGCGTGCAATACCAAATAAATGTTCCTATAACGAAAAAGAAAAGTCTGGCTAATAAGGGACTGGCAATTGTCCACAATTGCCCTCTACGGCTAAGCTGTCGATAGCCACGTCTATCGTTCTGAAAACGGGGAAGAATGCCAAATCTTAGCTGCAAGGCAAACTCTTTTACTGTTCCACCTAAAGCAGTACAAACTATGCCTTGAATTAGTCTACTGATTATGTTTATTGACATCATGTTAACCAGAATCTTAACAAAGTAAGCTTCCGGTACTGAAAATGTTTTTATGTCTTGCCAAATAGCATATTGTTCTTTAAAATAAATTAAAAGTGCTAAAGGTACGCCCGGAATAAGTAACCAAATTAAAGCTTTAAAAAACCATCCAAAAGGTCGTAAAAATTTCGCTACAAATGTGTATAATGGATCAGGATTAAAAAGTTTCCATCTAAATTCTTTAAGATGTTCTACTTTTTGGGTACGAGGCTTTTGGTTGACTTTTTCTTCTTGGCTTTTTTCTACTGATTCCTTTGAGATATCTGGTTGGACAAAATCGTCTGTTTCTTGGAATGAAACCAATGAAGAAGATGAAGAAAAAACTGGAGTGTCGCAGGGTTCTAATAAGCCATAGCTGGTTATCTGTTCGGCAAACTGATTAAAATCATTCTCTGTAATTGACAGATCGAAACGACTTTTAAAGGCGGCGATTATTTGAGATGTAGTAGAAATTCCATTTATAGATTGACAGAGAAAATATTCCTCTTCTCCAAACTCAAAAGTTTCTCCGGAAATGGGATCTTTGATAAGATGAATTTTGCTGTCTGTTTCTTTATTAGTAGTAAATGTAACGATCAGATCCTGTCGCAGCCGGGTTTGTGATACTTTATACATGGTAAAAAAGCCCTGAATTTCGCTTGCCTTGGGTTACTATGATTTGGACAAATGTTAAAAAGTTGCCGTGTTTTTTGGCAATGGTGCAAGTGCAAAGTAATTCTAAGAGCAACAGCAATGGGAGGTTTTAGCCATTGATAATGTAGTACCGAGGTAATGTTATGCCATGCTGCAAGCATCTTTTTTAGCATAACTTATGTTAATTACTGTATTAGTTTAAACAAGGTTATAATGTAAACTTCCAGATTTCAATGCGGCTCTTTTGTTGCTGTTGATGTTTTGAGCCTATAGAAACTAATATAGCTGGTATGGCTGGGGCGACTCATTGCTGATAGGAATTTTTGAGCGATCGCAAATAAACTTTACCTAAAATCATCGTATGCACCAGGCGAGAGGTGTTGAGCAGCGCAACAGCTACGGTTGCACCCAAGACGCTGCTACTAGCATCACTTATAAAAATTTTAGCAGGCGACCAGTTCCACTAGAAGACTTACTGCCAGCAGCGTAGTAGCTATCAACAAAAGCGCTAAAAGTGAGGATGGTATATAAACTAAATATTCTGGGAACGGCGAATATTAGCGATCGCGTCGATGACGCGCTGTAGGTCTTCAGTTGTTAAGTTGGAACCAGAAGGCAAGCAGAGACCACGCTCAAATAAACTTCCAGCGATCGCACCACCGATGCCTTCACAGCCAGCGAAGACGGGTTGCAGGTGCAAGGGTTTCCAAACGGGACGAGCTTCAATTTGCTCATTTGCTAGGGCTATGCGAATTTCTTCCCGGTCGGCACCAAAGGCACTTGGGTCAATTGTAAGGCAGGTGAGCCAGCGAGTAGCGCGTCCAAAGCCTGCTTCGGGCATAAATTCGATTCCGGGCAGGTTTCCCAAAGCTTGTTGGTAAACCTCAAAGTTGTGTCGTCTGGCTTGAACTCTGCTTTCCAAAACGCGCAATTGTCCGCGACCAATTCCTGCTAAAACGTTGCTGAGCCGATAGTTATAGCCAATTTCTGAATGTTGGTAATGAGGGGCGCGATCGCGGGCTTGGGTTGCCAGGAAACGGGCTTTTTCCACCAAGTTTGGGTCATTTGAAACCAACATACCGCCGCCAGAGGTGGTAATAATTTTATTACCGTTAAAGGAGTAGATACCAATGCGACCAAAGGTTCCCGGCGATCGCCCTTGGTAAGTGGCTCCCAAAGATTCGGCAGCATCTTCGATGAGTGGGATGGAGTAGCGATCGCACGCTTCTAAAATTGGAGCGATGTCGGCGCTTTGTCCGTAGAGATGGACAAGTACGACGGCTTTGGGCAATTTGCCGAGTTTAGCTCGGCGATCGAGTGCTTCCCGTAATAGATTGGCATTCATGTTCCAAGAAGTGTGATCGCTATCGATAAAGACGGGTTTTGCCCCCAGGTAGGTGATTGGGTTAGCAGTGGCAATAAAGGTGAGTGTGGAGCAAAAAACTTCATCGCCTGGCTCAATGCCAATTAATCTTAGAGCAAGATGCAGTGCAGCCGTTCCCGAACTCACAGCAGCAGCATAAGCAGCGCCGACGACTTCACAAAATTCTTCCTCAAAAGCGTCCACATGAGGGCCAACGGGTGCAATCCAGTTGGTGTCAAAAGCTTCTTTAACGAACTCCAGTTCGCGATCACCCATGTGAGGGGTGGAAAGGAGAATTGGTTTGATCATGTACCCTCAGTGTGAATAGTTTGTCTTAATAATTCTGGCTGGGCAACCGTAAGCTAAACAATCGGAAGGTAGAGATTGAATGACCACTGAGCCAGCGCCACAGGTTGTCTGAGTGCCAATTTCTACACTGGGAATTACGCTAGTGCCAACCCCCAAAAACACACCTGCACCTAACTTGACCTGGCCGCACAGAGAACAGCCTGGGGCAATGTGGCAGAAACCGCCAATTTGACAATCGTGGTCGATAGTGACTCCCGTGTTCACAATGGCGTGTTTGCCGATTTTGGTGTCGGTATTGATTGCCGCATTAGCCATCACCACAGTTCCAGGGGCAATGTCAACGCCGAGGGCAATCTGAGCTGAAGGATGGATCGCTGTTGTGAAGGAATGACCTTGACCCTCTAGCTTAAGAGCAATCTGCTGGCGGATGCTGTTATTGCCGATGGCAACGATCCACTGACAGCGATCGCATCTAATAGCAGCCAGTGTTTCTCTAGCTGAGTGAACAGGGATGCCATGAATTTGAGTAATTCCTGCTGGCGGGTTGTCATCGACTAGGGCTGTTACCTTTCGCCCCTGCCGCTGGAGGATATCTAGAATCACTTTGGCGTGTCCGCCACAACCGTAGAGATATATGTCCAAGGCGTGTCACCTCTACTCGGTTGAGGATGGGCTACCCTGAAACTCACTCATGGTGGCGTGATTCGGATGGGAGATACCTTCCCGCTTCAATACTTTGACAAGGGTTAGGAATAAAATCTTCAGATCAAGCCACAGGTTCCAGTGGTCAACATACCAAACGTCGAACTTAAATTTTTCCTCCCAGCTGAGGGTATTGCGACCGTTGACTTGCGCCCAACCAGTAATACCGGGTTTAACTTCGTGGCGCCGGGCTTGTTCGGGGCTGTAGCGGTCTAAGTATGACACTAGCAGGGGGCGGGGGCCAACAAAGCTCATGTCACCCTTGAGAACGTTCCACAGTTGGGGGAGTTCGTCCAGACTGGTTTGACGCAGGAATCGTCCGAACAATGTGAGGCGTTGTACGTCAGGAAGCAGATTTCCAGAATCGTCGCACTCATTGGTCATGGTGCAGAATTTGTAGAAGGTGAAAATGCGACCATTTTTACCAGGGCGGGGTTGGATAAAAAAAATCGGGCGACCCATGCGAGTGTAGATGGCGATCGCAATGATTATTAGCAGGGGAGAAAATAGGAGGAGAGCGATCGCTGCAACGAATCGGTCCAACATCGACTTAACCAGTCGGCTGGACTTGGTGAAATAATTGATAGAACTAGCTTTGACCTTCATCCCTGCAACACTTTTTCTAGATAATCAACGAACTGATTAGCTAAGGCTTCCCGACTGAAACTGGACTCTGCCAACTGACGAGCATTTTTGCCCCTAATGAGGGTTTCTTGTCGATTATCCGCCAACTGACTTAAGGCATTAGCAAAAGCTACAGCATCGTTAGGGGGGCAGGTAATACCACAGTAATGCCCATCGATCAATTCTGCTAGCCATCCAGGGTAATTGTTAAGGACTGGCAGCCCGCAGGCGATATAGTCAAAAAACTTATTGGGCGATGTGCCGTAGTAAAATGCAGGGACATTTGCCAAAATCATCAAACCTACATTTGCTGTTGCCATCACTTTTGCCAATTCCAACTTGGGCATTGGCTGAAAAAATAGACAGTTATCCAGTCCTTCTTCCGTGGCTCGTTGAATAAAATTGGGTTTTAGCTTGCCATCACCAATCAATACCAGCTTAATATCTGTCCGTCCTTTCTCTTTTAAAACCTTTCCTGCATCTAGCAAAGCATCTAAACCGTTGGCCTTGCCGTGGGCACCGCAAAACAGTGCTACAAAATCATCATCTCTAATTCCAAGTAAATTGCATTTAGCTTCTGGATTAGGTTTGAAAAGCTCAAGATCGCAACCGTTGGGAATCATGGTTACTTTAGCGCTAGGTTTTCTGCATACAATCCCCTTCACAATTCCAGGTGAAAGTCCAATACAGGCATCTGCTGTATGGTAAGCCAGCCATTCCAATATATCCAAGGCTTTCAGAAGCAGAGGATTAGTAATGACTCCCATTGCCTTAGGGAGTTCTGGCCATAAGTCTCGCACCTCAAACACAAATGGGCGATTCTTAAAGGCTTTCATAACGATCCCAGGAATTGCCACTGTCAGGGGAGTTGTGGTGGCAAATAAAAGGTTATACTCAGCGGTCAGTGCTAGTTTTATGCTTCCTAGAGCAAAGCGGAGAAATATCCAACTTCTTTTCAGCAAATTATCATAGTTGGAGTAAGGCAGGTAAAATTCTATTACTTCAATACCATCTACGATACCCTGACGTACGCCGTTAATGAAATCACTGGTAAGACCTGTATTTCCCATGTTATAGGAACCACAAACCATTGTTACCTGATGCCCTCGCGCAATTAAGCGTCGAGCCATTTCATAAGATCGAGTTCCGGTTGCTCCAGTAGGTGTGGTGAAATGTTGATGAAAATAAAGCACACGCATTTGAGTTAAGCCGCGCCTGGAACTAGGAGTATTTTAATCACTTTTTCTTAACCAGCAGTTGCTTGTCTAGGACATCTTTTCTAAAACAATAAACGAGGAGTATATCCTTTGACCAATACGCAGATCGTAGAGCTTAGCAAGGGTTGGCAGAGCTAGTGGTGTGGACACTAGCATCTTTTTAACTATATTGCGTACCTTGCTTCGTCCGGGTGCTTTGAAGGAAGCTGCCGAAAATACCTCTTGAGATAGCGGTAAGCGCTGCTGTTTTAAAATCTGAAAATTAAATTTTTTGCAGATATAATCTATTGTATTCATTCCTAAAAAATGTAAATGATCAGGAATTTCCCAATCAAAAATATCACCTTCTTTTACATTATTTTTCATTTCACCAACTTTAAGAATAAGTTTTCCTCCAGGTGACAAAATTGTCTGTAGCTTCCCAAATAAACTATCAAAATCGGGAATGTGAGATAAAACATTGAGCATCGTTATAGCATCAAAACTTGCAGTAGGATCAAACGACTCTACAGGCACTTGAAAAACATCACATCCTGCTTTTTCTCTAGCAAAAGCTGCCCTGTCTTGATTTAGTTCAATTCCTGCTCTATATAATTCAGGATAAACAGCACCAAGCTTTTCTAAAAAATGACCTGTGCCGCATCCAATGTCTAAGATGGACTTTGCTCCTTTTAGCTCCTGAGCAATCAAGTCAAAATACCTATTTTGAAATTGTACAGAAGCCTGATAATGATGTTCTGGGTTAAGAATATCAAGATGATCGTAATTATAAGTCTGCACCCGACCATGAACATCTTCTAGATTGGGATAAGGATCAATATAAAACAACTCGCAATTATTACAAGCCTGTAATTTATATCCTCTTTCCGAAAAACAATATTGACTATCTTGAGATTTACATAAAGGACAAACTGAACTATTCATAAATCCACCTCTTATTCAATCTAACTAACCGCTTGTTGCCTTATATCTTTTTTTAACCCAGATTAAAATACATTTCTCATATATGTAGGAACAGGACTCTCTTTAAATAGTAGATAAAATGTATCGATTGTAAGCTTCATTGCAAAATCCCCCGCGTATCAATCACAATCTTGTCCTTGATCCGTTCGCGATTAACATTCACAAATTGACTATGGTTTACCAGTAGAACAACTATATTAGCTGCGGACAGTGCTACTTCAAGGTTAGTTAGGGTGACAGACAACTTAGCTAGTGATTGAGGAAGTTGGCTTATATGGGGTTCAACGACAAGGATGCCACGAAATTGACTTTGCGCCAATTTTTGCACGATACTCACCGCCGGACTTTCCCGTAAGTCGTCAACGTCTGCTTTGAAAGTCAACCCTAAGCAGGCTATCATTGGTTCTTTAAATTGGCAAGCTTTCTCTTTTATTTTTGAAATTACATGATGCAATTTAGCATCATTGACCTCACGGGCTGTGCGGATTAAGCGAGCTTGTTCGGGGGCTGAATTGACAATAAACCACGGATCAACAGGAATGCAATGACCGCCTACGCCGGGACCTGGCTGGAGAATATTCACTCTCGGATGGTGGTTAGCCAGCTCAATGAGTTCCCAAACATTTATATTTAACTTTTCACAGATTAAAGAGAGTTCATTGGCAAAAGCAATATTCACATCACGGAATGCGTTCTCTGTTAGCTTTGCTAATTCTGCTGTACGTACTTCGGTACACAAAATCTTACCAGTCACAAACTGTCGATAAAAAGCCGCAGCCTTGTCCGCGGAAGCTTGATTAATTCCGCCAACGATCCGGTCATTGCTGACTAACTCCTTTAAAATTTGTCCGGGTAAAACGCGCTCCGGACAGTGGGCAAGGTAGAGCGAAGAGTGGACATCGAGATCAGGACGCAACAGCTCTAACCAATTTCCAATCTTTTCCGTTGTCCCTACAGGACTGGTTGATTCCAGAATCACCAGATTGTTGGGAGCGAGGTATGGTGCGATCGCTTCGGTAGCCGCTTCGATATAAGAAATATCTGGTATCCAGTTATCCTTTAAGGGTGTTGGTGTAGCTATGATATATACATCAGCAGGCAGGGGTTGCAGACTCGCCCTAAGATTGCCACTGCTTACAACCGACTTAACCAAAATGTCTAAATCTGGTTCGTGGATGTGAATTTCGCCGCGATTAATTGTTTCTACCACTTTAGGGTTTATATCCACCCCGTGAACTTTAAAGCCTTTACTAGCTAGTAAGCTAGATGTTGGCAGACCGATATAACCCAAACCCATTACGCAAACTTTTTCCATGAAATTTATTTGATATTTGGATTATTTTTTTCCTTGCTATGCCACCGAGAATGTGGATTGGAAAGATTCTTCTAATAACTTAAGAATCTTAGCACTAGCATCTCCCTGCCCATACAAAAGTTTAAAATCATCCCTATTTCTAATACCAATACTTTTTTGGGCACTCAGGATTTTATCTGGGTCGCTACCAACTAGAGTGTTGAAACCGTATTCAACCAGTTCTACCCATTCAGTCTCTTCACGCAATGTGATGCAGGGCTTATGAAAGAAATAGGCTTCTTTTTGTAACCCGCCACTATCGGTAAACACACCTTTACACTTGGAGAGCAAGGTTATCATGTCAAAATAACCCACTGGTTCTATCAGCCGAATGCGGGATAGATGCTGGTTCCCCAACAACTTCCGGGTACGAGGATGTAATGGCAACACCACAGGTGTAGTTTTAGAGATTGTTTCTAGCGCACCCATAATGTTACTCAGTCGAACTGGGTCATCTGTGTTTTCTGCGCGGTGGACTGTGGCTAAGTAAAAAGGCTCATTTAATTCATTAATGAGGCAGGCGATCGCATCTGTAGGCTTGGCAATTTGCCGATAAAACAGCGCTGCATCGTACATTACATCTCCCACATTGCTCACTAGCACCTGCCCCCGTTCTAAGATACCTTCATTCTTCAGGTTTTTAACGGCAGTCTCTGTAGGACAGAACAACCAACGAGAAATCTGGTCAGTCAGCACTCGGTTCACTTCTTCTGGCATCCGCATATTAAATGACCGCAGCCCTGCTTCTACGTGTGCCACAGGAATATGCAATTTAACTGCGGCTAAAGCGCCCGCCAGAGTCGAGTTAGTATCACCGTATACCAAAACTACATCAGGCTGTTCTTTTATAATTACCTCTTCAATCTTTTCTAAAATTCGCCCGGTCATCGCCCCCTGTGAAATGCCCCCAATACCGAGGTGATAGTCCGGGTTGGGAATCTGCATTTCTTCAAAGAACACGTCTGACAAGTTAGGGTCGTAGTGCTGACCTGTGTGAACTAAGATTTCATGAATAGGCGAGGTTATATGCTGCTGGTTGTAAAGGGCGATCGCACGAGACACAGATGCTGCTTTAATAAACTGAGGCCTTGCCCCAACCACAGTGACTACTTTCATGAAATATACCTCTCAAATTTTCTCAGCCAAATTTCTAATGCCAATGGATTAAAAATTTCTTTATACCAAACCGTACCTTGGCTGGCTTTTTGTTGACAGTAAGCTTGATATTTGGCTAATAAGTTCTTTCTTTCAACTAACTGATTTTTAAATATCAAGCTATCTTCAGCAAAATAATCCAAAACACCTTCTTTTAATTCGTTTTTAAGCCATTCACTTTGAGGATTGACAAATCCTTTTTTGTCTTTTCGCCAAACAATTTGTTTGGGCAGATAAGGTTCCATCGCCTTACGGAAAATATATTTTGTCCATCCGCTTTTCAATTTCATTTCCATAGAAACTGGAATTAATGCTTCTATCAGTCGATAATCTAAAAAGGGTACACGCATTTCTCTACTCCACGCCATTGACATCCGGTCTTCGTAGTGAACTAATGCTGGTACTGAAAAATTTTCAATATCTAATCTCTGCCTCTGCTGAACAGTCATTTCAGAAGCTAATCCTAGCATCTTGGGAACAAAATTTTTAAGATTTGCCCCACGAATATCCATTTCTGCTCCTCGCAAGTAACGGGGTAAATACCGTTTAGCTTCACTAAGAGAAAATTGTTTCAGAATAGTTCCTCGCTGCCAAAATGACCACAAAACTTCAACTGCTTTTAAGTGTTGACTGCAACGAGCTAAAGCTTGAATATAAAAGCCTAGATATTTTTGATAGCCGCAAAGCAGCTCATCAGCCCCTTGACCGCTCAAAATGACAGTAATACCCAAATCCTTAGCTTGCTTCATTAATAAATAATGGGCCACATTGGAAAAACTGCCTACTGGCTCGTCATTAAACCAGCAAACTTGCTCTAAGTAATCAAAAACCTCTTCCGGCTTAAAGTCCAGCACAATTTTATGAGTTTTACAACCTAAGTGGTTGCTCATAATATCAATAAAGGGAGACTCATCATATCGAGAATCTCTACTTACTGCTGAAAGTAAATTTAACTGTGCATCTTTTCCCAAGATACTCTGCATGATTGCTGCAATTGAAGAAGAATCAACTCCTCCAGAGAGTAAGACTCCTACAGGGACATCGCTTCTCAACCGCAGACGAACAGCATCAATAAAAATTTCTCTAACTTGCTCAACTAACTTATCTTCTGAAATATTTACTACTTTTTGAGTACCCAAATTCCAGTAGGATTTTATATCCATCCTCAGAACTTCAGTAGAAAGGTCTATCACTCCATAGCTTGCTGCTGGTATTTTCTCGATCCCCTCAAAAAAAGTTTCGTTAGAAGTTTCTAGCAGAGACTGGATGAGATATTCTCCAATAATTTGGTGATTCAAAGAGAACTTACGCCCTGTCATCTCAATAATTGTCTTAATTTCTGAGGCGAAGCACAAACTTTCATCTTGTAAAAAAAAATATAGAGGCTTAACACCAACTCTATCTCTAGACAAGACCAATCGATTATTTCGCCCATCCAACCAAGCAAAAGCCCACATCCCATTAAATCGCGCTAGAGCCTCATTTACCCCCCACTGCTCCAAAGCGGCTAACACAACTTCAGTATCTGATTCGCCTCTAAAATGATGTCCTAAATTCTCTAGTTCGCAACGAATTTCCCGGTAATTATAAACTTCACCGTTGTAAACAATCCAACTATTTCCATCTTTCGAGGTCATAGGTTGGCTTCCCGCCTCTGTCAAATCTAAGATAGACAGACGTTGATGTCCTAAGCCGACTTGCCATTGATTGATTTGATGTTGACAAATCCCGTAAGCATCCGGGCCACGGTGCTGCTGAAGCCTTTGCGCTTTTAGCAATAAATCTCTAATATTTTCTTCGTAGCTAATAACCCCTGTAATTCCACACATGGCTTATATCAAATCACTATAAAGCTTCAACAATGTCTCTGATTCTTTTTCCCAATTATATTTATCTTCTACTGCTTTGCGACCATTTTCGCCCATTCGTTTTGCTTCATCTGGGTGCTCGACCATCCACTGAATTGCCTCTGCGATCGCTCTGGGATTTAGGGGATCAACACAAATACCACAGTTATTGCCAGAAATAATCTCTTTCCATAAGGGGAAGTTAGAAGCAATTACTGGAATACCAGCAGACATATATTCAAACATTTTATTTGGCTGGGCATTAATATGATTAAGTTCTGGATGAAATAACACCAGCCCAGCCATTGATTTTGCTAAAGTTTCAGCAACTTCATTTCTGTTTAATTGCCCTAACTCTTTTATATTTGCCCAACCAGACATTGCTGCTGCCCGCTCTCTTTGATTGGCACTTAAGAATTTTCCACCCAAGAACAGCTTTGTATCCGTTTGCCCAATTGCCTCAACCATCTCAAAGATCCCACGGATATCAGCAATTCCGCCTATATAACAGACGGCGCGCTCTTTTTGCACTCCATCCATATGAGGCAAATACAGCTCTGAAAGTATTGGGTAGTTGTTTACATTGACTGCATAGCAACCCAATTTTGAGAAGCGATCGCAAATAAACGGTGTAGCAGTAACTATAGCAGTAAGCTGGTGGGCAGCAAAGTTTTCTATTCGCTCAGCCATCCAGCTAATTGTTAGGCGTAAAGATTCAGCAATCCAACTTTTACTCAAGATGTCTCTTGGTACATCTTCATGTACATCGTAAACAACTACTTTACCTTTTATTTTTAAAATCAATCCTAGAGGAATTAGTTCTGGATCGTGAAAGTGATAAATCTCTGCATCTTCATCCAAAGCTTTCTTAAAAACTTGCCATACCGTTTTTACCATACGTTCCCGACGGCTTTTTGGTCTAGATACCGCATTGATTTGCACTCCATCCACCAACTCATCCCTATCGTGAGGAACAATTAAAATTACTTCATAACCTGCTGTGAATAACGTTTTGCACTCTTTCAAAAAAATTCTGGTGTCAAAAGCAGAGTGAACTGATGTGAGATGAATAACTTTAGCTGTCTTCAAAATTATTTTCCCTTTAAATATATGAAAATTATAAAATTATTAACTCAATCTTTTTTCTTTAAATTCAGCTAAATTAATTTTTACTCTTACTGCTAGTGGAACCAGCAGCACTGTTAGCACAATTTCTAATCCCGTACCTAAAGGAGCTAGAAAGTCAGTAAACGATGTAGAAGTTAGCAGAATCATTTGGTATGAAAGCATTGATTGCAACACAACAGTGGGTGCTGACTTCGGCAATCGCAAAATTAGTACCTGTAGTCCTTGTAACGAAATTCCACAAATAATACTACCAATAACAATACCTGACCAGCCAAAATCTGCCCATAAGTAGCCAGGATAGGCAACATTTGAAGTACAGCTAGACATTGCATCCGGGTGCATGTACAAGCAGATGGTGTTGGCAACCGGAAAAGGGATATCAGTTATAAACTTATTAATGTAGGGCAGTGTATGGCCTAATAAGAAACTTTGGTGTTTTGGAAAATAGTCAAAGTAGTAAAATATTACCTGAGCTGGAACGTAAAAGATCCGATTTACTATAGCATTGACTACCAGCAACCCTTCAATATTGAATTGATAAACTGCGAAGATAACAAAAACTGGAAAAGCGAGGGCTATAAGTATTATGAACAACAGTTTGCTCACAGAAAGTGTTCGACCTCTTATCAACAACCAAGCATAAGCCAACATAATTGTCAGCGCTGCTACGGGAGATTTTTCCAGAGTTGATCCTGCATAAAATATGCTACCTAGAAGCGAAACTACAAAAAATATTTTCCACCACCAGCCTCGCAAACGCATTGCTAAGACCAGAAGCAGAAGGGTCGTGTATGGGAACAGTACATCACGCAGCGCACCATATACGTAGCGGATTCTGCCAGGAATGAGCTTGAGTGCATTTTCACGTGCTAGAGTAAGCTCTAAGGTTGTTTGACCACCAATAATTGCATCAATAATTGGCAGCCTACCAACCTGCTTGAGGTAAAGCACAAGTATAATAAAACATATTACCAATAGCACTATACTTGACATTTGAAGCTGACGAGGTAAGCGAATTGGTTTGGAGATCCAGTTATCCACATCTTTAGCGGATGAGGGAAACCAATAGTGCGTTAAAATAATCCCTGCCAGCGTTAAAATAAAACTGATATTAGTGGCAAATAAAAAGGTGTTTTGTGTGGTAGATGGGTGAGCTGCGTAGACAAAAGGTAATGGCAGCAAAACCATTAGGCTATAAGCAGATATAAATATTCCGGGAATCCTAAAGGTACTAATGTTGAAAAGGTGGGGATAGAGACACACTACCACTCCTGTTATTAACAATGTCAGCCATGCCACCAAACCGCTCTCTAGCAGATCGCTAGAAATGTTTGTTAATAGTTTGGTAGCTATTAGGCCTACGCTCCCTATTACAGCAAATACAAATAGACAAAAAAAGCGTAGAGGAATTCGTATCGTATCCATCCGGCAACTTTACGAGTAGGTGGTAGCCACAGTTAGTCAGTAGATTAGCATAATGCAGTCTGACATTGATAAAAGCAAAATAGTTTCTTTCAGGAATAACTACTTGCTAATTTTGAATATACATCCAGCAGCACTTGCTGATGCTGCTTCCAAGTATAATAATCGTCATAAACTTGCCATGCCCGCTGGCGATACTGCTCCAATGCACACCGGTCGCTAACGAGTTCGTCTATTGCTTTAGCAATAGCTTCTACAAAGTCAGTGTTGCAGACAATACCAAGCTTATGCCCAATTACAATATTGCGAAACTCGATCAAATCATTGCATATTAAAGCGAGTCCAGCTGCCATGTATTCAAATATTTTGTTAGGTAACGCAAATTCAGCTACCTGTTTTGAGTAGGGGATAATTCCAATATGGCATGCTGATGCTGCTTTACAAAGCTCGCTCATGGGGACTGGTGGTGCGAAAGTAATCTTGTTTTGTAGCCCCAGCGCCTCTACCTGTGCCCTCAACGCCAACTCTATATTTCCATAACCACGCAATGTTAAATGCACAGGTGCTTTCACTAGATTCATTGCTGTAATCAGGGATTCAATACCTCGTTGTGCAAGATAACCACCGTGGTAGAGCAGCTGGACTGGCTGGTCATCTGGCAGTGGTGTTGGTGGTTGTAATGGCACGTCTGCGGGTACATTCATCAGCACTGTGGGTAGTGTAATGCCGTAATGGATCGCCATCCGTTCGGCAATCGAGCGGTTAACTGCGAACACGTAGGCACATCGCGGGGTACCGATGCGCTCAATCCAGCGAATAATCGCGTTAATGATAAACTCATTGCGCCGCTCATTGTACCAGTATTCATGAGCATCATAGACCACAGGTTTCTTGAACCACCATCCTACAACCAGTGCTGGTAAGAGGGTATCAACATCATGGGCATGATAAACATCAGCTTGCTGTCGCCCAGCGGCAAAGACATACACCCATAGAACAGTTAATAGATGAATCAGAAGCTGCACTTGACGCAGCATGTTTATTAACCAACCACGCCAGCTGAGACGCGGCGACTGCTTTTGCGAGGTTGTATTATCAAACAGCCCTTGAGTCACCGGGCGTCCGCGTCTTGCTTTAAGTAAGCGACCCAAGCGCAGATGCCAAAGATCGAGCCGTTGCATCGCCACATTAGCAAAGATATCGGTTACGGGTTCAGTGCCAGTGCGACAGATACCAATTACCTGTACTGCATAGCCTGCTTGTGCCAGCGCTGTTGCCTCCTTCATCACGCGCGGGTCGTTGGTAATATCTGTTGTCACCAGCATACAAACGTGCATAGTGCGATCGCTTAATAATTTTCTAATTTATTTCTGCTTGAGTCGAGTATAGGAGCGTTGCCAAAGAATCTTGAGTTCGGGCTTGACAAAACTCAATAGTACAACACCACTAACAGCCACACAAACACCTCTCAACACTGCAATATATATACCTTCATACCAGAACAGGGCTGTCATCACCCCGTAAGCTAATAAAAGACAAACACTGACACTGCCGAGACGTTTGAGATTGTAAGGTAGCGGGTATAAGCGCTGGCTTACAAGTGCCACGCAGAGGGTAGCCAGACTATAGGAAATGGCGGTGGCAATCGAGGCACCAAAAGCTCCTAACTTAGGTATCAGCAGTATGTTGAGTGCTATGTTCAGTAGCGCAGCTAGAACAATAGTCCAGGTAATATGATGGGTTCGCTGTACAATTTCTAACCCGGTGCTGAATATATAGTATGCGCCATACACAGCCTGCGCGAGGATTAGCGGTGTCAGTAAGGCAGTAGCTTGAACATACGCTTTGGTCGCAAATATCTGTAAAAGCAATGGAGAGGCGGCAGCGATTAGCAAGCCAATCCAGCCAACGCCAACGAAATAGTAAACTGGCATGATGGCATAAATTGTGCGAGCATTCGGTTCTGTTTGCACACGCAACGCAAAGGGTCTCCAGCTGAGTTGAACGGCAAATGTAAATATTGCTACGCCAGCAGCAAGCCTATTAGCAATCCCATAAAGTCCTACCTCCTGAAGTGTGGATAGCTTTGCTAGGAAGAAGCGATCAGAGGAATTGAGAACCCAATACATACCGCTTACAGGCAGTAATGGCAATCCCAAACGTAATAGTGGCAGTGCTTGTGTGAATGTAGGGATTTGTAGATGTTGCTTCAAGACTAAGCCAGCGGACAAGAGGGTGATAACTAAATCAGCCAAAACTAATCCTGAAACCACTCCCAGAACACCGAGTTTCTGCACTGCTACCAACACAATACTGAAGCCTGCTACCAGTACTACTTGACAGACGGCTACCAAATTGTAGAAAAGTGGCTGTTGGCGTAGGCGTAAGTTGTCACGAAAAAGCGTGAATACGCTTGTCAGCCACATATCAAAGCACAAAAGGCGTAGTGCAGGTGTATACTCCTGGTTGCCTAGCAACCCATTGACCAGTGCTGGCGCAAGCAGCAGTCCACTCAAGGCACATATTCCAGCAAAGGAAGCGACGAGGACAATGCTCGTCATAACCAAGTCATGCTGCTGTTTTTTTGTTTCAGATTTAAAAAATAAAATTTGAACAGATGTATCTATACCCAGCATCAACAGGGGCTGAAACAATGCCACCGTTGTGAGCAATATATCTAGTACGCCATAGTCTTTAGGGGTGAGAAACCGCGTGTACAGGGGCAACAATAGTAGGGATGCCAAGCGATTAATAGCAATACCGAGGCTGTAGGTTGCATATTGCTTGATAAAGTCCCACATTGTTGACATTAATTGATGACATTTGTAGGAGGCCGATCGCGCAAAAGTTTGAGCCACAACTCTGTATTTAGCCAGCGCCAGACCAGATGCTCATCAGCAGATGCTAAACTTGCTGAACTTTGCAGGATTGCGTTAGCGGCTTGCCGATCGACCCAGCCACGTTGAATGATTTCCCCTTGACCTAAATACTGCTGAATTTTTGTCCAGTATTGACGCAACCAGCTATCTTCAGGTGTGCCAAAACCAATCTTGTTGCGTCGTTGGCTAATCTCTGTTGGCATCACATCTTTTAATGCCTGCCTTAGCAGCCATTTCATTTCCCCATTGCGAATTTTCATGGAATCGGGCAGACTTGCCATAAACTCCACTAATCGATAGTCCAAAAATGGCACTCTGGCTTCTATTGAGTGAGCCATTGAGCTGCGGTCTTCATATTTGAGCAATGCTGGCAAATTTGTAGCTATGAGATCGCGCTCAAGGTGCTGTCCCAATAAAGTAGGATGATCGGAATTTATTGTTTCTTGTATGTAAACTTGCGATCGCATCTGTTCTCCTAACCAGACTGGAAGCCCGCGTCGAGTGTAGAGTAGGCGAGACTGCCATGTCAGAGGAAGTGTACTATGAAATATTCTCAATATATGTTGCAGTTGCCAACGGTCAAGACTACCCGGCTTGTTGGTTAGTGACTGTCGTAATACAGGCAAGTTACCGCTTTGTAAAGCTCCCGCCACGAATGACCAGTAGTACGGCTGGTAGCCACACATTACCTCGTCGCCACCTTGCCCATCCAACATTACCACTACTCCGGCCTCACTGGCACGCCGCATCACACACCATTGGGCATAAAGACTGCTTCCTGCCACTGGTTCTTCCTGATGCCAGACCATTGTCTCTAAATCGGCAAATAATCCTTCCCCATCTGGATAAATGTAGTGCGACTGGGTTCCAGTTTGAGCAATAACTGGCTCAATCCATTGCCGTTCATCGCAGCGGGGGTCGCTGTAGCAAGCAGAGAACGCCTTCTGTTGCGCTCCAACGTTGGTGCGGTCAGGCTTGCTATCGTTGCCAAATAGGATTTGATTGGCAACGCAGACAATTGCTGAGCTATCTAACCCACCGCTGAGGCAAGTACCAACTGGCACATCGCTTTGCAGGCGCAGGCTGACGCTATCAAAAAATAGATGCCGAAACTTATCAATTGCCTCGGCATCGCTAATATCAGGATTGTATCGACTATGGTCAAGCTGCCAGTAGCGCTGGATACGGATGCCTTGGACATCCACCAGTAAGTAGTGCGCTGCTGGTAGCTGCTTGATGTTTGTAAAAAATGTCTCCTCCCCAAACTGCACTTTTTGAAACACTAAATAGGCGTACACCGCACCTTCGTTTGGCTGGCGCGGCGTTTGTGGGTCAGCAAAGAGGGCTTTGATTTCTGAGGCAAAGATGAAGCGCTGGGCATCCTGGTGATAATAGAAAGGTTTTATGCCAAAGCGATCGCGGGCGCAGAACAACCGCTGCTGGCGGCTATCCCACAGCGCCAAAGCCCACATCCCATTAAAGCGGCTAAGACAATCAATTCCCCACTGGCTGTAGGCGGCAAGAATTATTTCAGTGTCAGAACGCGAGCGAAATTCGTGGCCATAGCGTTTCAGCTCACAACGTAGCTCATCGTGATTATAGATTTCGCCGTTAAACACGAGCCAACAACTACCATCAGCACTCATCATCGGCTGATGACCTGCTGGGGATAAATCCAGAATCGCAAGACGGCGAAAGGCAAGACCAATACTACCATCAACAAAACATCCCTCGTCATCAGGACCTCGATGTTGTTGGATGTTCGCCATGTTGGCAAGTAGCGTCTGCTCAACTGGCTGCCGATCAAAACGGAGTATACCTGCAATACCACACATTAAAAATCATCTCGAAAAGACTGTGCCGCTCGCCTGGTTTTATTTTTGCCCTAAGAATCCTTCAGTATACACTTCAAAACATCGACAATCTGTTCTTGAAGTTCTACAGACATTTCTGGCCAGATTGGTAGAGATAGTACCTCTCCCGATGCCGACTCAGCTTGCGGTAATTTACAGCATTGAGTAGCGTAAATTGGCAGTTGATGCACCGATACTGGGTAGTAGATCATTGTGCTAATTCCTGCTTCAGCGAGGCGCTGCTGCAATGTGTCTCGCCTTCCTTCAAGAATCCTCACTGTGTACTGGTGATAAACATGATCGGCACAGGGAGTCTCCCCAGGAGTCACAATCCCCGAAATATTCTTCAACAGTTCATCATAGCGCTGTGCCACCTGCCGCCGCCCCTTATTCCATTCATCAATATGAGGCAACTTCACCCGCAAAATCGCGGCTTGCAGCGTATCCAGCCGACTGTTATACCCGACAACCTCGTTGTAATACTTCTTGCGACTTCCATGAACCCGCAGCATTCGAGCCGAGTCTGCTAAAGCATCATCATTCGTTGCAATCAACCCTCCATCCCCATAGGCCCCCAAATTTTTACTGGGGAAAAAGCTGTAAGCACCGATATCACCAATTGTCCCAGTTTGTTTACCCACATAAGCATCTGGCTCACAAGCGCGATCGCCTTGCGTTTCCAAAGGAGAATCGCACGTGCTGCAATTCCCGCCATAAACTGCCCCAAAACTTTGGGCACAATCTTCTACAACTTTTAAGTTGTATTTCTTAGCTAATTTCATAATTTTGCCCATCTCTATTGGTCGCCCATAGAGATGTACAAGCATAATTGCCTTAGTCTGCTCGGTAATCTTTTCCTCAATTAGGTCTGGGTTGATATTCAAAGTACGCTTGTCAATATCCACAAATATAGGTGTAGCACCGACATGGCTAATTGACTCAGCTGTAGCAAAAAAAGTAAAGGGTGTGGTGATTACCTCATCTCCAGAACCAATACCAAGCGCCCGTAGACTGATAAATAGGGCATCTGTACCGCTGTTAACAGCGATCGCGTGTTTCACCCCCAAGTATGCTGCCACTTCCTGCTCAAACAGCTTTACATCTGGCCCCATGATGAACTGACCAGACTCTAGTACGCGAGCGATCGCCTTATGAATCTCTTCTTTAAGGCTTTCATACTGAGGTTTTAGATCCAAAATGGGAGTCTTCACTGGTATTTTTCTCTTGGTAATTTACACGCCAACCGAGCAATCAGTTCTAAAATACCACTTTTATATTGGGCTTTCCCTTTGATAAAGGGATGCCTATCACGAGTAGTATCATGATTAAGATATAAAGATATTTCCCGGTCACTGAGCGGATAACGCGAACCGATAAAACAATATACTTTTTGCATAGATTCTTCTGCCAGAAAAGCCCACCAACCTATCAACATTGTGCCAGAAAGTTCGTAAGAGCTATAACCTAGTTTTGTTTTATCTGTGTGGTAGCCATAACGATATATTCCATTGTTACCATCCATAAAATTAGTTGTTCTAAAATTTGGAAAAGCTGATGATGGAGGAATTAAAACTTTTTGAAGGAATTGAGCAGCTAATCCGCGTCTCAGTTTCAACATATATCCAACTTTGTCTAGCTGTTTTTGAGCCTTAAACCCCCTTTGCAAGGAAACCAACCAGAGGGGCCATCTATGACTGTGCGAAGTATCTCCTGCAATGCCAGGTATCGGGTTTTTATCTAAATTTATAGCCTGATGATACCAGCCCGCGTAGGCATAATCAGGATGATCTTTCCAGACTCCAGGCTGGAATAACCACCGACTCGAATTAGCTCCAATAAACACGGCTTCTTGCTTTAAAGTTTTATATGCTACATCTAATATTTCATCTATAAATTTAGGACTATTATTCAATAGAACTGACTTTAAATCTGCTGCAATAGCAAATACAAACAACTCTTCATCTGTAAAAGATCGATAATAACTCTTTTCAACTGATTTAGTTGAAAGCTTCCACATTATTCGCTCTTTCATGCCTTTAGGAAACCTAAATTTATCCCATGCTGATGTAGGTTGATTCCATGTAACCTCTAATGAATTTAATACTTTTCTTAAAGTATCCTTATGAAAATGATTGTTTCTTTCTTCATACAAAACTAGATATTCAGATACTAAATACAAAAATTGTAACTTTGTTATTGAATCTAGACCATTAAAATTATCCGGAATATAGCTATTTGTAAAATGATTAAAGAAATGATTAAATCCATCAATTCCAGGGCAATAGTTTGAGGCGAAAGCTGAATGCAAAGGTACCATCAAAAAATGGCTGGCATCATATGCATCACGTTCTCGCCAGAGAGGTTCATTTAACATTGGCTGCATTACTTTTTCCCATAAAACAGCCTCTCGACTTGCTGTAGGTAACGCTGCACATTGACTAGATGATTTCTCTGTAAACCTTCTCTCTGCAAGTTGATTTCTAAAACCCAACAATAAAAGGAATAGTAGCAATATTGTGGATAGTAAAGACGCAATCTTCATTTCGATATTTTCCTTACTTCCATCTTCGATAACTGCTGATATTTTGTTTCTGTTGAATCAACAGCGTAACCAGCAGTATCAAACTCTAACACGTCACCATAGGCGCTCATCCAACCAGTGATTTTTGCAGGAACACCAGCTACTATTGCATAGGCAGGCACATCCTTCGTAACCACCGCACCTGCTGCTATAAAAGCATATTCATGTAAGGTCACTCCACAAACAATCGTGGCATTTGCTCCAATACTTGATCCACGCTTCACCAATGTCGTCACGTAATCATTGCTAGTATTACGGGGAAACTCACAGCGTGGCGTCTTGACATTCGTAAACACCATACTAGGCCCACAAAAAACGTAATCCTCCAGGATCACCCCCTCATATAGAGATACATTATTTTGAATTTTGCATCCGTTTCCCACGACGACATTGTTTGCCACAAAAACATTTTGTCCCAGAGAACAATTCTTCCCAAGCTTCGCTTTGCTTAGAATGTGACAAAAGTGCCAGATTTTTGTTCCCTGCCCAATTATCGCACCTTCATCTACATAGGCAGACTCATGAACAAAATAATCAGCCACGCAGCGCCTCCTGAACTTTCTCCAAAATTTCAACCACCGCCACCCCATTCCAGCCGTCTGAGCGTGGCCGCTTTCTTGTATCCAGACATTCTAGAAAGTGTTCGCACTCAATTTTCAACGGCTCAGATTTGGCAACTTCTACGCTCCAACTGCCCTCATCTCGATTGTTTAAGTTCGCATCAACGCTTTTATTGTGTATTGTAACTGTTTGCAAAACTTCGTCGTAAACTAGCATTTGTTTCTGGGCAATTACAACCGTGCTGCGTTGATTTAAAGGCCAGTACCAGGAGCAGTGAATGTGAGCCGTTTGGCTTCCCTCAAAGCTCAAATCTACGTGTACATTATCTTCAATACCTACCTGTAACATCGCGTGACCGTGCGCTTGCACCTGTTGAATTTGAGGATTACCTAATAGGTCTAAGATTACTGAGATATCATGAGGTGCAAACGACCACCAAACATTCTCCTCGGTGCGTACCTTACCAAGCTTCGCTCGTTGAGTCGCAATATGCAGGACAGATCCCGCTTTACCACTTGCCAAATAGTCTCGCATCCACGCGATCGCTGGTTGGTAAAGTAGTAGATGACCCACCATGAGAATGCGCGAATGCTCTTGGGCGTATTCTGCCAACGTTCGCGCCTGCTCTGTTTGCAGGGTCATGGGCTTTTCCACAAAAACATCTTTACCCGCTTTCAAGGCAGCGATCGCTAACTGGTAATGTGTTGGTGCTGGTGTCGCCAGCACAACTGCCTGAACATCGGTTCCTAGCACTTCCCGATAATCTGTGTAAGTTACTACATCTGGATATGTAGCGGCAACTTTATTCCGGAGGTCTGGGTTGACCTCAGCTACACCTGCCAATGCGTCCAGATCGTAAAAATTACGAACCAGATTCCGACCCCAGTTACCGGTTCCGACGACGATTACTCGACTCACAGTAGTGTCACCTTTTCTCTGTCACAGTTTAAATGCCGAGTTACACCCCGCGTATCCAGCACCGCTTGGGCTTTCTGAACCAGGTTGATGTAATCAATCCCGCTATGATCTGTTGCAATAATCACCAAGTCAGCTGCTGCTATATTTTCATCCGTTAGTTCTACAGAGTAAAGCTTTTGACCAGAAACTTGAATTTCAGGTACATAGGGGTCATGGTAAGTAATAGTTACTTTATCCTTTAACAAGCAACTCATGACAGCGATCGCAGGCGACTCTCGCCAATCACCGAGATTTTTCTTATAGGCAGCACCAATTGCTAGTACAGTAGCCCTAGCAGGCGCAATTCCTAAATCATTAAGGACTCGCCACGCTTTGTCTCTGACAAACTCCGGCATTCGGCGGTTAATTTCGCCTGCTAGAGCAATAAAATGCGTGTCAAAGTTAAATTCCTTAGCTTTCCACTCTAAGTAGTGCGGATCGATAGGAATGCAATGGCCTCCAACACCTGGTCCCGGATAAAACGGCATTATACCAAACGGCTTGGTGTTAGCAGCATCTAAAACTTCCCACACGTCGATACCCATGCGATCGCACAACATTGCCAACTCATTCACCAGGGCAATATTAACAGCGCGGAACGTGTTTTCAAACACCTTAACCAGCTCAGCTGCCTTAGCACTACTAACTGGTACCACCTGCTCAATCGTCTGCTCGTAGAACAACTTGGCAGCTTCCAAGGAATATGGGTCAGAAGCTCCCACAACCTTGTTTGTATTCTTGGTTGTGTAGCGCTGATTGCCAGGATCTACCCGTTCTGGAGAATGGGCAAGAAAAAAATCCTGACCCTGCTTCAAACCGCTAGTATGTTCTAAGACTGGTCGCATTACTTCATCTGTAGTACCTGGATAGGTGGTCGATTCCAATGTCACTAGCTGTCCCGATTTCAAGTGTTGGGCAATTCCTTGAGTAACATTCTCGATATAGCTTAGGTTCGGCGTTAAATTCTTCGTTAGCGGTGTGGGTACGCAGATAACGATTACATCCATTTCCGGTACTTTGTCAAAGTTCAAGACAGCCTGGAGTTTTCCACTGCTCACAACTTGTTTTAATTCTTCATCCTTGACATCATTAATGTAGTTATCAGCTATATTGACCCGTTCTGCTCTAATCGGATTCTGCTCGATTCCAAGCACCTGAAAGCCAACTTTGGCTTTTTCAACTGCAAAGGGTAGACCTACATATCCTAAACCCACAACACCAACAGTGGCTGTATGAGTTTTGATTTTTTCTTGCAAAGTTAGTAAGGTTTTAGGTTTGTCACTCATCTAGTTCAAATTTCATTCCGCTGCCACTCTATACTGTATACTAGCCGCGATACCAGGTACAGGAGGCGAACCGATTGGCTCAGTACACCGACCCCAGCCAAATACAGGATGAAGATAATCTTTCTCTGTTAGAGATTATCCGGTTTTTCCGTTTACACTGGAAGTTTTTGGGGCTGACGACGGTGGTATTGTCGAGCGCAGCCATAATCCTCTTCTTATTGAAGCCCCAGCAGTATCAAAAGCAGCTAACTCTTTCAGTTAAACAGCTTCCAGTTTCTGTCTCATCCTCCTTATCATTCCTAGGAAAGGATGTTAACCAAACTGGTATCCAAGCAGTGAAGTATTTACAAAACCAACAGTTAGATAAAATTACTGTCCAGCCAAGATTTGATGCCAGCACTCAGCAGGTTGACGTAACTCTGCAATCTAAAAATACTGATGCTTTAGCTCAATCTAGCTCTAAAATCACGAGCAAACTAAAGACCCAATTTCAAAACCAAATTGGCGAAGGTATAGAGGTTGGCTTGACCGTTACAGAACAAGAGTTAAAGAGAAACCAACAGGTTCTGGCTCAAATAAAGCAGCAAATTGCAGAGTTTTCCCCAACCTCTGGGACTTCCTCCCAGCAAATTCAAATCGCAGCAAGGCTAGATGCTTTGGAGCAACAACGGGCAAGGTTGGAAGTGGCGATCGTTGCTGGAGAAGTTGACAAAAAGTACCTAATGCAGGCTCAAAAAAATCTGGCTGAGTTTACTAATCAAGTGATGTCTGTCCAGATTGTATCGGAGTCAGATTTGCCACTAACACGATCCATATTGCCGGTGGTAGTGTTTGCGATCGTCGCCAGCTTTATGGTTGCTGTTGTTGCCTCTATTATCGGTGACCAGATCCCGCGTTTGCAGCATGAGCTGTCAAAGGCGAAAATTGACGGTAGCAAAGACGTTTAGGCAAGGTATATGATTAACGATTGCTGGCAACATTTCCTGGCATAAGTCTTCCATGTCTAAGCGCGTAAAGTTTCCCTCTGTGTATCGACTAGGACAACTCAGCCTGGATGGATTTGTTGCCTGGTTTGCTTGCAGCCTCGCGTTCGTGATTCGCTTTGACGGAGCAGTTGCAGACACTCACCAAACCTTGGCATGGATTCTGCCCCTAGTTGCCATTCCCAGTCGTCTAATTATCCAGGCGGGTTTTGGCCTGTACCAGCAAGTCTGGCGTCTATTTGGCCTCAAAGACGGCACCTCGCTTTTTCATGCCGTCACCGTCTATTCGCTGCTAGTTTTAGTCACTACCCGACTTCTGATTCCGCGCTTCATACCATTTAATGGAATTCCTCTGAGCGTTGCCATAATTGACTGGAGCTTCTGCTTTCTGGGAATGGCTGCCCTACGCCATGCTCGCCGATGGTCCGTCCATCGCACCCAAATGAGGTACTACTACCCTCGCTCCCGTCGATCAGAACGTCAGAGGGTGCTACTGGTGGGTGCGGGGATGGCTGGGAGCCAAATTGTCCAAGAAGCGCGACAAAATCCGCACCTGAATTTAGAAATCGTCGGATTTGTCGATGATGACCCGACTAAGGTGGGTCGCAAGGTGGAAGGGGTGCCAGTTCTGGGATCTTCTGAGCAGATGGTAGCGATCGCTTTAGCGCTAAATGTTCATGAAGTGTTGATTTCCATGCCTTCTGCCAGTGCTGCCAAAATCCGTAAACTGCTTAATTACGCTGTTGGCACTAATCTGAAACTCAAAGCTTTACCGGGACAGGCAGAAATTTTACGCGATCGCACTCTGACCCCGCAAGCCAGAGAAATCCAAATTCAGGATATCCTGGGACGACCGGAAATTCGGCTGGATCTGGCGACCGAGTTTTCCGTGCAGTTTCCGAGTGCGCGATCGCAATTTAAAAATCGTACCGTCCTCGTCACTGGTGCAGGTGGCACCATCGGCTCAGAGATTTGTCGCCAACTCTCTAGACTGGAACTTAAAAATTTATTGCTTCTAGGAAGAGGCGAAAACAGCATTTTTAATATCGAACAAGAATTAAAGCGAAACTTCCCCAATTTAGTTACCACCCCCTTAATTGGAGATATTCGCTCTTTTTCCCGAATGCAGGACATATTCAACACCTGGAAACCAGAAATTGTCTTCCATGCTGCCGCCCACAAACACGTACCCTTGATGCAACATAACCCCACAGAAGCCCTTGAAAATAACGCCCTTGGTTCTGCCCAATTAGCAGCTTTAGCTGATGCCTGCAAAGTAGAAACATTCGTCATGATTTCTACAGATAAAGCTGTTGACCCCTCTAACTTCATGGGCTTAAGTAAACGCTTAGCAGAACTCATGGTAAAAGCATATGCCGCCAAAAGTCACACCCGCTTTCTTGTCGTGCGATTTGGCAACGTTTTAGGCAGTCGCGGCAGCGTCGTGCCTATATTCCAACAGCAAATTGCCAGAGGCGGCCCCGTTACTGTCACCGACAAGTCAATGACCCGCTACTTTATGACCACTCCTGAAGCCGCGCAGTTGGTAATTCACAGCCTTGCCGTGGGAAAATCAGGGCAAACTTTAATCTTAGATATGGGTCAGCCAGTCAACATTTTTGAACTAGCCGAACAAATGATTCACTTGGCAGGTCTTACCCCAAATATTGATATTCCTATCTGCATCACTGGTTTGCGTCCAGGGGAAAAATTACATGAATCTTTAATAAATTCTCATGAAAAAGTCATGCTTACAGAACACCCCAAAATTTTGGCAGTTTTTAGTCACTTGCCGCCAGCAGAAGCAGCTTTATCAGAGGTCATAACTACTCTAAAAGAAGCAATAACAAATCGTTTACCTGCTGATGAACTGTGGGCAATGGCTCAAAAATGTATACTTACCCTAGAAGCCAAAATTTCTAAGATATAATTTTTTTACATTCATCAAAAATTTTTACATATAATTGAGTTTTATATAACAAGTATTGTCAATCATCCATGAGTGTAGTAAGCATTTAATAAAACTCGATCGCCACCAGCAAGGGCAGTGGCACCCCAAAAGACACATAAGATAAACTATCTACCAAGGGTCATGAAGAATGTCTCTCTAGAAGCTAACGGTAGAATTTTTTTCATTGCCCACTTGCACATCGCGCATTAGAGGAAGAACTTTCCATGACCAATTTCACTCCTAAAGTAAAGCGACTGAATACAGGCGGGCAGGATCAGGTAAAGCTTGGTGTTGCTCTGCAAAAACAAGGGCGGATGGATGAAGCTTTAGCACAATTTAAGTCAGTCTTGCAAGACAATCCGACATCAATGCGGGCTAATCTGGGTGCTGGAAATATTGAGTTCAAGCAAAAACATTACGATGAAGCTCTTGTCTATTATCAAGCAGCAATAAGATTAGATCCCTTGAAGCCGATGCCCATACTGAAAGCTGGGAAGGCTTATTTGAAGCAGCGGAATTGGGACAAAGCTTTGGAGCAGTTTAAAACCGTTGTTAGCCTTGACCCGAAAGCCATCCAAGCTTATACAGGTTTGGGTCAGGTGCTGGCGAGGCAAGGGAAGTATGAGCAAGCCATACAGGAGTTTCGTAAGGCTCTAAGTTTAGACCCCCAGATGCTAATGATTCGCATCCGCTTGGCTCAAGCTTATATTGACCAGGAGAAGCTTGCAGAAGCTGCTTCTGAGCTAAAAACTGCAATTAATATCAATCCCCAAAAGTGGATTAGTTATGCTGAATTGGGGCGCGTCTATTTGAAACAGAATAACTACGGTGCTGCTTCGGAGGTATTACGTCAAGCAGTTGAGCTGAACCCCGATGTACCATCTGGTGTCCGATTAAGCTTGGTAGAAGCTTTGATTCAAGAAAATAAACTGGAAGAGGCTGCTACGCTTCTTAGAGAAGTACCTCAGACCAAACAGCTTGCACCCCGTCAGCATAAGCTTTGGGGAGATATTTACCATCGTCAAGGTCTACACCGGGAGGCTACAGAGGCATACCGTGCTGCTACGCTCTTAGCCGCCGAGGGTGACGCTGATAGCGACATTATGGATAATCTAGAGGCACTGGAAGACCAAGATGATGATGGATGGGAGGAACTGGCAGAGTCTTATAAGTCATCAGCAGATAGCCTCGTCTCTGAAAATCGTAAAGGTCGGCGGCGGATGAGGTAAAAAGGAAAAAGGCCCAATGTGCAACTAAGATTAGCCCCTCTTACCTCCTCAAACTGGTTCGCTGGCGAACCAGAGATGAAGAAAAAGTTTTTTTTGACGGGGAAGATAAGGAAAACTTTTTACTCACGGGGGTAGGGGTATTTAACGAAGAGTGCAGCTGACGTGTTAATTCCTCCTTGCCCCCCTTGTTTAGGGGGGTGATATAACTGTTCTGATTGGGAAAGTTGCACATCGCGTCAAAAGGCAAAATAAAGAATTATTCAATTTTTCCTTTTTATTACCCATTAGCCATTGATATGATCATCGCTCAACTGTTTAACGTTGCTAATCTGTTTGTTCTGCCTTTCTGGGCGCTGATGATTCTGCTGCCCAACTGGGGCGTGACCAAGCGGGTTATGGAATCTTATCTCCCATTTGTGGCGTTAGCTGGTCTGTATATCTATCTGTTTGTAGCGTCAATTACGCCAGAATCTGCCGCCGCTTTGTCGAATCCTCAACTGGCTGACATTGCACAATTTTTTGCAGATGAAACAGCTGCTGCTACTGGGTGGATTCATTTTCTGGTGATGGATTTGTTCGTGGGTCGCTATATTTATTTGGAGGGTCAGCGGACTGGTATCTGGACAATCCATTCGCTGCTGCTATGTTTATTTGCAGGGCCGATGGGATTGCTTTCTCATATTTTGACTTACTGGGTGAGGCAGAAGTTTTTCTCACCAACCGTAACTGATGCAACTTCCTCGGCTCCGAACCCCCAAGCATAATACAATTTTGGATTTTGTGGGGGCGAAGGAGTCTCTGGGTTTCCGATAATTTGGGATTAACATCTAGCGGTGTAAAACCTTCATTTCAATGTTGTCACAAATCTAAAATCAAAAATTAAGTCACTACCCAATTGAGAGATAAATTTATGCGGACTCTAGCTGTTGACATTGGCGGCAGTGGCATCAAGGCAATAATTTTAGACGAAGATGGACAGCCGCTGACTGAACGGTCTCGTGTAGACACCCCAAACCCTCCTGTGCCAGAGGTTGTAATGGATGCGATCGCGACCCTTGTTAGCTCTCAAGGTGAGTTTGACCGCGTATCTGTGGGCTTTCCTGGCGTAGTTCGCTCTGGTGTCACTAAGACAGCCGTAAATTTGTCTCCAAATTGGATCGGGTTCGATCTAGCAACAGCACTATGCGATCGCTTAAAAACACCAGTAGCGGTGGTTAATGATGCCGATATGCAAGGTCTGGGGGCGATTTCAGGATCGGGTGTAGAACTAACGATCACTCTGGGAACAGGCTTTGGTTCGGCTTTGTTTGTGGAAGGATTACTGGTGCCAAACCTGGAACTTGGGCACCATCAGTTTCGCAAAGGGGAAACCTATGAGGAACAGTTGGGACGTGCCGCTTTAGATAAAGTCGGTGAGAAAAAATGGAATTCTCGTCTCGAAAAAGCGATCGCGTCTCTGCAAAATCTGTTTAACTATGATTACCTTTACATCGGCGGCGGTGAAGCCAAAAAAGTAACTCTCAACTTACCACTAAATGTCAAAATTGTTCCTAATGTAACTGGTTTATTGGGCGGAATTGCGTTGTGGCGAGATTAGATAGGGATGTTAAAAAATCTTACTTCTGACTCTATAACTACTGGCTACCATGTCTTTTGCACATGATTTAGAAATCTCGCAAGATGTACTGGAAGATGTTATATTTCCTCCAGGGGATTTAGATAGTGATGAACCGCCTTTGGAAAGTGAATTGCACCTGCGGCAAATGGTGCTGCTGATTCAATGTCTGGAATGGTGGTGGCGTGATCGCATGGATTTTTATGCCTGCGGTAATCTCACCATCTACTACAGTCCTCGCCAGCGCAAGTCTGAGCAGTTCCGAGGGCCAGATTTTTTTGTAGTGTTGGGTACCCAACGCAAACCGCGAAAAAGTTGGGTGGTTTGGGAAGAAGATGGCAAATATCCCAATGTAATTGTAGAAATTCTCTCTTCCAAAACTGCCGCAACTGATCGAGGCTTGAAAAAGCAAATTTACCAAGATATTTTCCGCACTCCTGACTATTTCGGGTTTAGTCCTGATAGCCTTGAATTTAAAGGGTTTCATTTATTAGATGGTCGCTACCAGGAACTTGAGCCTAAAGCTAATGGCTGGTTGTGGAGCCAGCAACTAGAGCTATATTTGGGCATTCACGAGTCAAGGTTACGTTTCTTTACGGCTGAAGGGCAGTTAATCCCAACTCCAGAGGAAATGGCACAACAGGAACGACAGCAGAAGGAACAAGCTGAGCAACAAGTGGCAGAAATGGAGGCGTTGTTAGTTCGCTATCGGGAACGCTTTGGTGAATTGCCTGCGTAAATTAAAAGGTTTGGTTTCAAGAGGGCGGCATATCTAACCCTTTATATCCAGCGATCGCTTTAGCCCTGTTGTCGCTCCTGAAGGGAATATCCCTGTCGCGAAGATATTCATTTTACATAACTTTATCTTGTGCCTTAACTTTGAAAAATTGGATTATCGTGAACTTCTATTAAAGCTGGTGCGAACCGAGGCGCGGCGTTACCTCTCGCTTTTGCATTAATCTCGATGGTAAACTCTGCGCCTTCCCCTAATTGAGAGTCACACTTGAGCCTCCCTTGATGTTTTTCGACAACAATTTGATAGCTAATAGATAGCCCTAGTCCGGTTCCTTTTCCTACTGGTTTTGTGGTAAAAAAGGGGTCAAAGAGATGCTCTTTCACGTAAGGTGTAATGCCTTTACCATTATCGGCAATCCGAATTACTATCAATTGGGAATTGGGAATTAGGGATTTGAGATTAGTTTCTTCCTGATATCTGACTTCTGTAGCGATCCGGATTTGCGGAGTGAAGGAAGAACCTTCATTTATTTTTTCTTCTAAAGCATCGATTGCATTGTTCAAAATATTCATAAATACCTGATTTAACTGACCTGGATAACAAGCTACTAAGGGCAATTTATCAAATTCTTTAATTACTTCAATTGCTGGCCTATTAGGCTGTTCTTTCAGGCGGTTTTCTAAAATCATCAAGGTACTTTCAATTCCAGAGTGTAAATCGGCTTCTTTAATTTCAGCTTCGTCAAGCCGCGAGAAGTTCCGCATAGAAACGACAATTTCTTTAATGCGGGTTGCTCCTGTTCTCATTGACCAGAGCAATTTGAGAAAGTCCCTTTTAAGAAAATCAAGGTCGAGGGCGGCAATTTCGTTTTGAATTTCGTTAGATGGCTGGGGGTAGTGGCTTTGATAGAGAGAAATTATTTTTAGTAAATTTGAGGCATATTCAATGGCAGGGGTGACATTGCCATAGATAAAACTTGTAGGATTGTTAATTTCGTGGGCGATGCCAGCAGCCAGTTGACCGAGGGATGCCATTTTTTCTTTTTGCACCAGCTGGACTTGGGCGCTTTTGAGTTCGTGCAGAGCAATTTCAAGCTCTTGAGATTTTTCTCTTTCTCGTGCTTCTGATTCTTGCAAAGCGGCTTCTGCTTGTTTGCGTTCGGCCATTTCAGTTTGAAGGATAGAAAGTGTTTTTGATAACTCGGCAGTGCGATCGCTTACCCGAATTTCTAAATCATCGTAGGCGTTGCGTAAGGCTTCTTCGGCTCGCTGACGTTCACCAATCTCGCTTTGGAGTTCCCGGTTAACTGCTTCTAATTGTTCTGGCGTTTTCAGAGCTAGAAATTGCGGCAGCAGCGTTACCATTTGTAGAGCTGTATAGCAGGAAACCAGAGCGGTAATGGCTTGCTCGACCCCTGTCAGCCAGTAAGTAGGATGCCAGAGAGTCCAAATTTCCATCAAGTGACCTGTTCCACAGAGAATGATGAAAGCTCCAAATAAAGCAAATATTCCTTGAAAGGGAATATCTTGCCGTTCGTGGATAAAATACAGGAGCATTGCCGGAATTGAAAAGTAAGCGATCGCAATAAACAAGTCCGAAAGGAGGTGAAGCCATACCAGTTTAGTTTGCCAAAGGTAACAGTGACCGTGAGGAATAAACTGAGTTGATGAAAATAACTCCTTTAAGAGTTCCCACATTTTTTTATTTTTTTTTATTTTCTATCTACTTTAGTTATAAAATAGCCATTTTTAAAATGCCAAGAGTAATTATACTTACCTCGGTAATAATGCTTTTGAATTTATCTCAATTATAAATTCTGTACCTTTTCCTAAATGAGAGTTACACCTAATTTTTCCTTGATGGTTTTCTACAACGATTTGATAACTAATTGATAGCCCCAATCCCGTGCTTTTACCTCCAGGCTTGGTTGTAAAAAATGGGTCAAATATATGTTTTCTTATATGAGGCAAAATACCTTTACCATTGTCAGTAATCCGAACAATAACTTTATTTTTTGAAACTTTTCTTTTATCAGTCTCAATTGGTTCAGCGTTGCTAACCAAGGATAGATGGTTGCTGACAATCTGTGTGCTAATCCAAATCTGGGGATTAAAAGATAAATCTTCTTTCATCCTTTCTTCCAGGGCATCAATGGCATTAGCCAAAATATTCATAAATACCTGATTTAACTGACCTGGATAGCAATCCACTAATGGCAACTTTCCGTAGTTTTTAATTACCTCAATAGCAGCTCTACTAGGCTGTTCTTTCAGGCGGTTTTCTAAAATCATCAATGTACTTTCAAGACCAGAATGCAGGTCAGCTTTCTTCATTTTGCCTTGGTCAATGCGAGAAAAATAGTGCAAGGCACAGATAATTTCTTTGATGCGATCTGCACCGCTTTTCATTGACGAAAGTAATTTCGGAAAATCTGTCTTCAAAAAATCGAGATCGAGGTTTTTAATCTCCGATGAAATTGCTGTAGGGGGTGTGGGATAATGCTGTTGATAAAGTTCAATTAGCCGAGTTAAGTTTTGGGCGTATTCATTAGCCGGAGTAATATTGCCGTAGATGAAGCTGATGGGGTTGTTGATTTCATGAGCAATACCAGCAACGAGTTGACCGAGGGATGCCATTTTTTCTTTTTGCACAAGGTGTACTTGGGCGTTTTGGAGTTCGTTCAGGGCAATTTCTAGGTCGGTTCGTTGGTGCCTTTCTCGTGCTTCCGATTCTCGCAAAGCAATTTCTACCTGTTTGCGATCGCTAATGTCTTTATGAGTACCTGTCATCCTCATCGGATTGCCGCTTTCATCCCGCTGTGTCACCTTGGCATGAGACAAAATCCACTTCCATTCTCCTGATTTAGATTGCATCCGAAATTCTATTTCATAGGCGGGAATGCTACCTTCCAGATAAGCGTTCAAAACTGCCATTGCTCTAGGCAAATCTTCTGGATGTATTAGATATTGCCAAGATTGAAAATTGTTTTCAACCTCCTCTACTGCATACCCCAAAATTCCCTTCCAATGCGCGTCGAAATAAACTTCGTGGGTGCGAATATTCCAATCCCACAAACCTAAAGCACTGCCTTCTAATGCCATCTGCAAGCGTTCTTCACCTAGCCGCAAAGCAGCTTCTACGTGTTTGCGCTGCCAAAACAAACTTAGCTGAGTCGCAACAGCCTTTACTAACTCAATCAAACGCAAATCTTGACCGGTTTTGTTTCGTTTAAAGAAAACTAAAACCGCCAACACTTGATTATCAACTACAATCGGCACGCCAAAACTAGCTTTTAATCCGGTACTTGCTGCAATTGAAGAACGTAGAAAAACTTCTTGGGTATCAGAAACATCTTCTATCCATTCCGGTTGCCCAGATGACCATATTCGCCCTGGCAATCCCACATTAGCAGCAAATGTTAATTGCTCACTGTGTTCCACAAATTCTTCTAGATCGCAATGTTGCAAGGCGACTACCGCTTCGCGATCGCATCCGTATCCACCCTGAGCATATTTTAAAACCGTGCCACCAAAAGCCGGAATCCATGCTTCTCCAATATCCCAGCCAATAGTCCTACTAATTAAGCGCAGACTTTCTGCTAAGGCATCCTGAAAATTTTCGCAATCATTAATAGCTTGGGTTGTTGCCAGCAGGAGTCGGATTTCATTTTCTGCTTGCTTTCGCGAGGTGATGTCTGTAGCAGTTCCTAATATCTGAAACGGTTTCCCATTAGAAGCTTGAGCGAACAACGTATCCCGGCTGACAAAAGTGCGCCATTCTCCATTGGCGTGCCTCATCCGGTACTCAATCTCAAAGATTTCACCCTCAGAGGCTAATTCTAATTCTCGGAAATGTTGAGGGAATCGGGCAAAATCTTCAGGGTGTATCAGCTTTTTAATAACTGCCTCTCCCATAGCTTGAATCTCTTCTGCTGTATAACCAAGAACTTTAGTAAATTCGCGATTTATATAAATATTCCGCTGTAATTCTAGGTCATAAATATATAAAATATTGGGAGTTGTCTCAGCAATTTGTTGAAGAAGAAAACGCTGGCTTTCCCGCAACACCAATTCCGATAACTTACTTTCTGTGACATCGCGGGCAACTCCGTGAATCAAACCTTCCTGTGCAAATGGGGTATATGTCCATGACAACCACTTATAAGACCCATCTTTACAGCAATAACGATTTTCAAACTTGACGCTCAAAGCGCCATTTTCTAGCTTTTGGAGTTCAACAAGAGTTGCTTTTCTGTCTTCTGGATGGACAAACTCGATAAATGGTATAGCAAGAAGTTCCTCTTGGGTGTAGCCCAAAATATTTGACCAAGCTGAGTTCAAACACTTGAAATAGCCATCGACAGCGATACATAATAGATCGAGAGATATAGCAGAAAATCGAGAGTATGCTGCATCATTGGAGCGCACGAACAACCTCGGCAAAGCAACATCACGGTGGACTGCTGCTTCCTCTAAAACAGAGTGATTATTTTGTTCGCGTTGTAGCCTAGCTTCTTGTCTTTTTTGACGCACAGATGCATAACGTAGAGAGCGAATTAGAAGTTGACTATCAAGGTTTCTTTTTACCAGATAATCTTGTACGCCAGCTTGAATAAATTGAAGCGCTAATTCTTCATCCTCTATGGTGGTGAGTACGACAATCGGAATGTTTAACTGATACTGTTGCATCCTGACAACGGTATCAAATCCTTGATTGTGGGAAAGGGAAATGTCTAATAAAATTACATCAAAGCTTTTTTTATTTAACAGAGCTAGTGGCGTGTCTATTCGCTCTAACTTGGTCGTAAAAATACGAAAATTAGCATAATCGCAGGTTCGTGATAATAATTCTTCAATGCGTTCTGTCTCGTCAGTATTGTCCCCAATCAAAAGAACTTTAAACCAAGTGGAGGCAGCGTTTGAGGTAAAACTTGATGACATTTTTATCATTATCAAAACAATTTAATTCTTAAAAATAACTGATTCTACTTATCTTTAAATTGTTTATTATTGGGTAGCATAAGGGTGAATACAGTTTAAAAACCCAAGTTCACTTTGAGATGCGATCGCTCTCGAAAGCTATTCGCGTCCTGGTTGACGGATCAATTCAACGACTATTTACTTATAATATTCGCTGAAATCCAGACAAATTAACATTTTTGGTAACAAAAAGCACACTAAATCGAAAACCCAGACTAGAGGAAACTTTCCCGATTTAGTCAGATCCTTGGAGTGTACACCCTCTTGGACAATTGTCAACTCCAGCGAAAGTGCCTGAAATTGTCCCATCCTTACTGGTGGGCGTGAAAGCACCTTAATAGGAAGTGCGATGAGGCTGGAACCTCCTTTAGAATAATTGTAGGTTAGTCCCGTGCTATGGGCTTAAGCGAAACCCAACAAATATAGCACTCCTAAATGATTTGTGAATGGGAGATACCCGACTTCTTTAAGAGGTCGGGTATCTGAAAGGCTGGCATCTCATAACTCTGGATCGGATTGCTATACTTTTAGGCGTTGGGCAACGCGCACCTCAACCCTACCTAAGCAGGTCTGTAATAAGTTGTACAGCTAATTTACTTTCTAAAGGTTTAGAAAATATATATCCTTGACCAAAATCACAGTTTAGCGCTTTCAGTTTAGCTAACTGTTCAGGAGTTTCTATTCCTTCGGCAACCACATCCATACCCATCGTATGAGCCATACTCATAATCGCTGGAATCAGCCCCATATCTTCTTGATTTTTATCCAGGCGATTGACAAAAGACTTATCTATTTTTAGGGTATTTATGGGAAACAGATGCAAGTAGCTCAGGGAAGAATAGCCCGTGCCAAAGTCATCAATACTTAACTGAATTTTCCTCTTTTTGAGTTCGTGGATAATCGCTTTTGCTGATTCGCTATTATCCATAATTGCACTTTCTGTAATTTCAAGCTTTAAGCTAAAAGGATTAAGTTTAGTTTCCTCCAATATTTCGTCAATTTGCTCAATTAAGTTAGGTTGGGAAAACTGGCGTACCGAAAGGTTTACGCTGATAGTTAAGGGTTCTTGAGTGAGTTTTTGTTCTTGCCAGATGCGTAGCTGCTGGCAAGCTTCCCGCAACACCCAAGCGCCGATAGGGGTAATTAAACCTGTTTCTTCGGCAACAGGAATAAACTCGGCTGGAGAAACTAACCCTCGTTGGGGATGATGCCAGCGGACTAGCGCTTCAAATCCAATAATTTTGCTTCTGGAAAGGGCTACAATTGGCTGATAATAAACTAAAAATTCTTGCTGATTTATCGCCTTTCGTAGGTCGGTTTCTAGCTGTAAAAGTTGAATTGCTCCTTGGTGCATGGCTGGATCAAAGACGTGATAGCGAGCTTTCCCTAATGCTTTGGCACGATACATGGCTGTATCTGCATCCCGCAGCAGATATTCTGGCTTTTCGTAGTCACTATTGCCTAGAGCAATGCCAATACTAGCGCTAATGAATACTTCATGTCTGGAGAGTTGAAAAGGGTGGGAAAGTTCTTTAAGAATTCGGTCAGCAACCAGTGAAGCAATGTTGATATCTTTGAGTTCTTCTAGGAGAATGGCAAACTCGTCGCCGCCTAAGTGTGCTAGAGTGTCAACCATGCTCAAGAAAGATTCGAGACGGCGAGCGAGGCTAGTGAGCAGTTCGTCTCCCACGAGATGACCGAGAGAATCGTTGACAATTTTGAAGCGATCGCAATCGAGAAACAGCACCGCAAACTGATAATCTGGTTGTTGTTTACTACGACTGAGCGCCTGTTCTAGACGCTCCATGAACAAAGCCCGGTTGGGCAAGCCAGTCAGAGGATCGTGCAAAGCCATATGCAGTAATTGATTCTGCACTCGCTTACGTTCAATAATTTCCTGCTTGAGTTCTTGATTTGCTACTTCTAGCTGACAGGTGCGTTCCTTAACCCTCATTTCAAGTTCTGCATTCAATTGCAGAATTTTTACTTGTGCCGCCCTTAAAGCCAGTTGATTCTCGACGCGAATTAAAACTTCTTCTATCTGAAACGGCTTAGTAATGTAATCTACTCCACCAACAGAAAAAGCTTTGACCTTATCAATTGTTTCATCAAGTGCGCTCAAAAAAATTACTGGGATTACGCGAGTAATCTCGTCAGATTTCAGTTTTTCACAGACCTCATAGCCATTCATCACAGGCATATTGATGTCGAGCAAAATTATATCCGGAAGTTTAGCCAACGCTGCCTTTAATGCTGTTTGTCCATTAGTCACACTGCGAACTTTATATCCCTGTTCGCTCAACAAGTCAGACAAAAGGCGTAAATTATTTGGTGTATCGTCAACAAGTAAAATGTTACCTTTATTGGTAAATTCTTGATCGCTATTCATTCTATTATTTATTAAATTCTTCAATTAAATTAGTAATTTGTTCAAACTGAAAGTTATCAACCAAATTGGAAAGAGCGCTTGACAAAGGAGTATTTGTAGCAGATATTTGCTCGGTAAGGCTTAAAATTAACTCCGCATCTGCCTCAATTGCTGCCTGATATAAAGCTTCGACCCACTCGGTAGGCATCTCTTGGAAAGATGAAGCATGAAGAATAAAGCATGAATCTGCTGCGCCTTCTGGGTTCTGCTGGTGAAACGTTTCTAATGATTCATAGATGTAACGCACCCCTAAATGTTGAGCCATTTTTTCAAAAATTACGACATCGCGGAAAGGCTTGCGGATGAAGTCATTGCAACCTGCTGACAAAATCAGGTTTCGCTGTTCTTCAAAAGCGCTAGCGGTTAAGGCAATAATCACCGTTGCATGGCCCTTCACATGACCTTTAATCCGTTTGATGGCTTCATACCCGTCCATTACAGGCATCCGCATATCCATCCAGATTAGGTGTGGTTCCCAACTCTCCCATAAAGTAATGGCATCTTGACCATTTTCCGCTTCGCGGACATCAAAGCCAATCGATGTGAGAAGTTTGACTAGCAGAATGCGATTTTCCAGACGATCTTCAACGACCAAGATGCGATATTCAGGTTGGTCAGGCGCTAAACCAATTACTTTAGGTTGTAGCTGTTTTGTCTGAATTTCAGTAGCATCAGCAAGGCTGATGTGAATATCAAATGCAAATACTGTTCCTTTACCTAGAGAACTGCTGACGGTGATATCTCCGCCCATAAGTTGCACAAATTTGCGGCTAATAGGTAAGCCTAATCCAGTTCCTTGTTGAGATTTCCGACCAGTTTCTGTTTGCCCAAAAGCTTCAAATAACTTGTTTATTTCTTCTGGGGCAATGCCGAGTCCAGTGTCTTCGACTTCAAAGCGGATTGTCTGTTGTTTATTGCTTGTTGGCGTTTGAATGTTGTCAGGTTGGAAGGTTGCCAAGTTAGAAGTTAATAATTCACTGACAACTAACACTCGCAGCACTACGCTACCTTGTTCAGTAAACTTGATGGCATTTCCCAGGAGATTTATCAAGACTTGCCGCAATTTACTCTCGTCAGAACGCACGTATTGGGGAATGTTTGAAGCGTAGCTTATTTCCAGTTCCAAGCCTTTAGATTTGACTTTTAACCGGAACATTTCTTCCAGATTTTCTAGCAGGTTAATTAAGTCAAAACTACTTTCATTAAAAGTAATTCTGCCTGCCTCGATTTTGGACATTTCTAGAATGTCGTTGATTAACTCTAGTAGATGTTCCCCACTGCGATTAATAATTCCTAGATATTCCTGTTGTTCGCCGGATAGGGATGAGTCGCGGGTCATTATTTGAGTAAATCCCAGAATGGCGTTTAGTGGCGTTCTCAGTTCGTGGCTCATAGAGGCGAGGAATTCGCTCTTGGCGCGATTAGCTGCATCGGCAGCATAGGCAGCCTGTTGCAGTGCAGCTTCTGCTTGCTTGCGTTGTGTGATGTTTAGTCCAGTTCCCCGGAAACCGATAATATTACCGTTATTGTCCAAAAGTGGAATGCCATTGACTTCCTCCCAAATAATTTCCTTTGTCGAGGTAATGTTACGATGTTCTAGTTTAAAGGTGCTTTTTGTCCTAGAAGCATGGCGCAATATTTGTTCAACTTTTTTGATATCTTCGTGTGCAACGAAATCAATCAGCTTATGCCCGATTAATTGTGAGGGTGGATATCCTTTAACGGATTTCACCCGGTCAGTGATGAAGGTGTAGATACCTTCAGAATCTATTTCCCAGAGGTATTCTCCAACTGCTTCTGACACATCGCGAAAACGCTGTTCGCTTTGCCGCAGCTTCTCTTCAGCTTGCTTGCGCTCGATGATTTCAGTTTTGGCTTGTTCAAAGAGGGTGGATTGCTGGATAGCGATCGCTAGTTGCACGGATAATTGTCTGAGAGATTCTATCTCTGAAGAATGCCACGCCCTAGAACCCCTACAGTGATGGGCAATTAGCAGTCCCCATAACTTATTTCCTTGCAAAATGGGAACTACCAGGTTAGCTCTAACCTGAAGCTGACTGAGGAAATCAATCTGGCACTGTTTTAAACCAGCTGCGTGAATATCCTCGATTGCGAGAATGCGACCTTGCTGGTAGGGGGCGACATAGCTTTCCCCAAAGCAGGGATCGTTAATATCGCTGCCCATTATAGCCATCCAATCTTCTCCCACTGACTCGACAGCGACAACGCCGCTCCAGCCTGGGTTAAAGCGGTAGATAATTGTCCGGTCGGTGGACAAAAACTGTCGCACTTCTTCGACTGCTGTTTTTAGGACTTCTTCCAGGTTAAGTGACTCGCGAATTCGCTCTTGCATAGCCATTACCAGGCGTTCCCGCGAGATTTGTTGCTGTAAGGCAATTTCTGCTTGTTTGCGATCGCTAATATCCCGGACTATGAACAGCACTTCCTCTTCTCCACTGGTTACAACCCGGACTTCTTCGTATTGCAGTTTACCTTCGATCAAAACTTGCTGTTCATAAATTTGGGGTTTCCCTGTATCCAGAGCTAGTTGCATATGTTGTACATAACGACTAGCAACTTCTGGGGGCAAATCTTTGAAGTTCATATTCTGGCAAAGGGTCGCTGCTTCTGATTGCCAGAGATTTTTCACTTCGTTGTTACAGATGAAGTCTAGGTAAATCGCATCGTTACTCATCCGAAACATCAAATCGGGAATAGCCCAAAGGATAGCGCGATTTTTGGCTTCGCTTTGGCGCAGTGCCACTTCTGCAAGTTGGCGTTCCCGGATTTGTTGCTGTAGCTGTTGATTTTGGCAGTCAAGGTAGGTGCGTTGTTGTTTTTCTTGTTCTAGGAGAGAAGCTTGAGCGATCGCAATCCCCAGTTGTGCCGCAACTGATTCGAGGAGGGATATATCCCCAAGTGTCCAAACGCGAAAGCGATCGCACTGATGCAAGCCAATCGCGCCGTTAGGTTCTCCCTGGTAAGAAGTCCGGACTACAAGCATTGACTTCAAACCAGCCTGACGGCAAAATGGCTCAGCAGCTTGTAACAGAGGGTCAGCATAAACATCCGGCGAAGAGATGGCGGCATCTTGTGCTAACATCCGCTCGCCGTGGGGGTTGCCGATTATGGGAATATTCTCATACAGCATTGATGGCACCCCGGTCGCTACAAACTCAGCTACTATGGGGATTCTCGGTTCCGGATCGGCGACGTAGGTATGAATTAGACAGCGATCGACGCTCAATAGATGAGAAATTTGATTGGCGGCCGTGCCAAAGATTTGAGAAGGATCTAAACTAGAGCGGATTTCCTCAGTGATTTGCTTGAGCATTAGAGTCCGGCTAAATTGTTTAGTCAGAGCTTCTATTGCTGTACGCTCTTGGGTAATGTCAGACTGAATTCCCACATAGTGAGTCAAGCGTCCGGTTGCGTCTCGCACTGGGGAAACGGAAAATTCATTCCAAAAAAGCGTGCCATCCTTGTGATAATTACGCAGAACCACGCGACATTCTCTTTCTTGGCGGATTGCCGCCCGCAGTTCCTCAAGAGCAGGTTGCTTTTTGTCAGTTCCTTGTAAAAATCGGCAGTTTTTGCCAATTGTTTCTGCTGCCGAATAACCTGTTATAGACTCAAAGGCTGGATTAACGAAAATAACTGGACAGTCGGGGAGTTGAGCATCGCTAAGGACAATGCCGTTGCTGGAGGCTGCGATCGCTCGTTCTAGCAGTCGCAAACGTTCTTCTGTCTGTTTGCGTTCTGTAATGTCTACCCAATAACCAACGCACTCAATGGGGTTGCCAGCTTCGTCTTTGACTAACTTTATCTGGTCGTATACCCAGCGATAAGTTCCGTCTTTATGCAAGAAGCGGTACTCGTGGTTGTAATATCCTTTTTCAAATAGGCGTGGTAATTCGGCAAAGACCCATTTTGCATCTTCTGGGTGGATATTTCTAGCCCAGAAATTTGAATCTTCTATAAATTCTCGCGCTTGGTAGCCAACAACAGCGCTGACGTTCTCGCTGACAAAAGTAGCTGCATAATCTCCTGAGATTTTGGAGCTATAAATAACTGCTGGGCTAGAAGTGAGCAGATGTTGCAGGCGTTCGGTTGCCAGAGTCAGCGCTCTTTCAGCGTGGATGCGATCGCTAATGTCTTTATTCGTCCCGGTCATCCGCAGGGGTACGCCTGATTCATCGCGCTCAAAAACCTTGCCCGAACCCCGAATCCACTTCCACTCACCGGATGAACAAAGCATCCGAAACTCAGCACTATAAACAGGAGTGGCACCTTCCAGATAAGCTTGTAGAGCTTCCATAACCTTTGGCAGATCCTCTGGATGCAGCAGCCGCTCCCAAGACTCGTAATTGTTTCCAATTTCTTCTACTTCATACCCCAACATTTTCTTCCACTGGGGGTCGAGATAGGTTTCTCCGGTGGCAATATTCCAATCCCACAAACCCAAGCCGCTGCCTTGTAAGGCTAGATGCAAACGTTCTTCGCTTTTGGACAAAGCAGCTTGGGCTTTTTTGCGTGCAATCAGCCAACCTAACTGAGCCGCAACAGCACTAACTAGCTCAAATAAATGCCGATATTCTGTACTTTTAGTACGTTTAAAGAAGACTAAGACAGCCAAAACTTGATTATTGGCGAGGATTGGTACACCAAAACCAGCTTTTAATCCAACTTGGGTGGCGATTTGCGATCTAGGGAAGGCTCTCGGTTCAGCTTGGGAAACATCTTCTAACCATTCTGGGCAACCAGATGACCAAACTCGCCCTGGTAAGCCTGCATTGGGTGCAAATATGAGTGTTTCGCTATAGCGGCGGAATTCTTCTAGGGAGCGATGTCGCTTTGCGACTACCGCTTCGCTATCGCATTCGTACCAACCCAGACTATGTTCCAAAACCGTACCATCATTAGCAGGAATCCAAGCTTCGGCAAAATCCCAGCCGATTGTCGTACAAATTAACCGCAGAATCACTGCTAAAGCACTGTCAACGTCAACAGAGTGATTAATAGCTTGGGTTGTTTCTAGCAACAGACGAATTTCAACTTCTGCCTGCTTTCTCTGCGTGATGTCAGTAGCTGTGCCGAGAATTTGCCTCGCCTTGCCATTATCAGTTCTGCTAAACAAGGTATCCCGGCTCTCCAAAGTCCGCCATTCTCCGTTCTGGTGCCTCATCCGGTACTCAATCTCAAAAATTTCACCGTCAGAGGCGTTCTCGAATTGTTGACAATATTCAGGGAGCCTTGCGAAATCGTCAGGGTGCATCAGATTTTGGAGAACTGCTGCTCCCATTTGTTGAATCTCTTCTGGCGTATAGCCCAGAATCGCAGCAATTTGGCGATTTGTATAGACATTGCGCTGCTTGCTAAGGTCGTGGAGATATAAAATATTGGGACTAGACTCGGCAATCTGTTGAATAAAACGCTGGCTTTCTCGCAGCGTCTCTTCTCGTTGTTTGCGCTGTGTGATGTCCCGTGCTACCCAGACGACTGAGTTTGACGACATGGGCGAAATACTGACAGCAAACCAAACTTCTTGCTCTTTAATGTTTAAGCTGTATTCAAGGTTGAGTGTCTGCTGACTTTCTAAGGCTTTGCAAACGTAGCTAAGAAAGGTATCAGCTTGCTCTTTTTCAAAAACTTCGTGAAGTGTTTTACCAAATAATTCGGAGGCTGGTTTGTATAAATTTGATGGATTTGTAGGTGGGATTTTGAGATAACGCCCTTGTGCATCAATAACTAGGACTACATCGGGTAAGGCAGCCAACAAAGCGCGTAGCTCAGCTTCTGAGGCTTTTAGCGCTTGTTGAGCAGCTTTGCGCTCTGTAATGTCTTTACTAACAGCGAGGATACACGCTTGTCCATTCAGGTCGATGATTTCCGCTGATATCAGCATTGTCTTCACCTTGCCTGTCTTGGTGCGAAAATCACATTCCCAGTTGCGGATTGCTTTTGTTTGCTGCAACTGATGTTTTAATTTGAGGCAGTCTTGTGGTTTTACCCATAAATTTAGTTCTTTTAAGGTGGAACCAATTGCCTCGTTGGGAGAATAACCAGAAATGCGACAGAAGCTATCATTCACTTCGATGTAGCATCCATCTGCCAACGTTAAGATAGCGATCGCATCTGGAGATGAACGAAAGGCGCGGGTAAATTTTTCTTCTGCCTCCCGACGCACTCGCATTTCTTCTTGTAGCCGCGCATTTTGCTCTCGCAGTTGCTTAGATAGCCTCCGGATGCTCAATTGATTCTCAACCCGCGCTAAAACCTCCTCCGGCTCAAATAATTTGGTAATATAGTCCACACCACCAACTGAAAAAGCTTTCACTTTATCCAATACATCACTCAAAACACTGATAAAAATTACCGGAATGTCGCGAGTTTTTTCATCAGCTTTTAGCTTAGAACAAACTTCATAACCATCCATTCCCGGCATTCTGATATCAAGCAAAATCAGGTCAGGCGGAAACCAACGAGCTGTCGTGAGAGCCATCTGCCCGTTAGTTACGCATCGCAGTTCATAGCCATAATCGTTTAGAATATTTGATAATAATCGCAAATTGGCTGGGTTATCATCAACAATTAAGATGTTGCCCTTTACTGTACTTAATTCTGGATTATTCATAACTTTATCTCCGATAGTTTTTCTAAAGTTAAGTTATAAATCTTGAATAAATAACTCAAATCTCAATAAATTTCTCCTCTAGGGACATGGCAATGCCATGTCCCTACTCGTTCACTTAAATAGGATTGCTATAACAGTTAAAATCATGCTGATAGTTCGTTAAGTCCATAATTTTGTCGAACTGAAAATCATTGACCAATTTTGCCAAACCCTTAGCCAAGGTTGTATGGTCGGCTGAAATTTGTTCAATAATACTAATAGCTAAGTTAGGGTTTGCCAAGGCAGCCGCATGGTGTAACTGGGCTACCCAAGTGTCGGGTAAAGCCGCTAAGTCGGCTGGGGTTAGTCGATTATTTAGGTAATCCAACTCGAAGGAAGTAGATTTTGGGTTTTCGTCGTAGATATATAACACCCCAAGATGTTTGTTAATTAATTCAAAGATATCTGCCTCACAGAACGGTTTGCCTAAAAAGTCATCGCAACCGGCCGCTAGAAGTACAGCTTGTTCTCCTTTCAAAACTGAGGCACTTAAGGCGATGATGGTGGTGGGATTGGGGACTATTGATTGGGGGTTGGGGATTGGAGACAAGGAGGACAACGCTTTTTCTCCTCCCATCTGCGCCTCTGCGCCTCTGATCATCTCTTTTTCCTTAGTTCTGATCAGTTTGGTAGCTTCAATGCCATCCATAACGGGCATCCGCATATCCATCCAGATTAAGTGAGGTTGCCAATTTTCCCAGATAGCGATCGCTTCCAGACCGTTACAGGCTTCCTTCAGGTCAAAGCCAAGGGGAGAAAGCAGCAGGAGAAGCAGTTGGCGATTGTCCGCTTTCTCATCGACAATCAGGATACGATAGCGGGGTTGATTTGGTTCCAGGGCAATAACTTGCCGAATCGGTTGTTGGGGTGCGATGTCAGTAGATGCGATCGCGCTAATTTTAAGGGCAAAGTGGAAAACGCTGCCTCGTCCTACCTCACTACTGACAGTAATCTGTCCGCCCATCAGTTGCACAAATTGGCAACTGATTGCCAAGCCTAAGCCCGTCCCCTCTTGTGATTCTTCTTGACCTGTTTTAGCTTGCACAAAGGCCTCAAAGATGATGTCTAACTCATCTGGGGGAATGCCAATACCCGTATCTGAAATTTCAAAAGCAATCGTCAGTTGTCCGTTGTCCGTTGGTGTTTGAAGGTTTGAAGGTTTGAATGTAGTTTCAACCCAACTTGACAATTGAGTGACAACTGACACTCGTAACGACACGGTTCCCTGTTGAGTAAACTTCACCGCATTGTTGAGCAAATTAATCAACACTTGACGCAACTTGACTTCATCAGTTCGCACATATTGAGGAACGTCAGGAGAACGGTTACAAAGCAACTGCAACCCCTTCTCCTCAGCCTTCAAACGGAACATATCTTCCAAGTCATCAAGCAGACTATAAAAGTCAAAATTATGTTCATTAAGAATGGTGCGCCCTGCCTCGATTTTAGACATATCCAGCACGTCGTTAATCAGAGTTAGCAGGTGTTCCCCGCTACGGCTAATAATGCTGATATTTTCCTTGTGTTCCCCAGGTAGAGTTGGGCTGCGGGTCATTAAATGGGAATAGCCAAGAATCACGTTGAGAGGCGATCGCAATTCGTGGCTCATATTTGCGAGAAAGGTGCTTTTAGATTGGTTAGCGACTTCAGCAGCTTCTTTAGCTTGTTGAAGTTTCAAAGTCCGCGACGCGATTTTCTCCTCTAAAGAGGCGTTTAATTGTTCTAATTCAAAATTTATCTTTTGTAAAAATTTATTTTTCTCTTCTAATTCTTGATCTTTAACATAACTCCGAATCGCTTCCGTAACTGTTAAACACAGGTCGGTTTCGTCCCAAGGCTTCGCAATATAACGATAAAGATTAGCGAAATTAACCGCATTACCCACAGCCGTTACACTCGCCTGCCCTGTTAAAAGAATTTTCAAGGTTTTTGGATATTGGGCATGAATTTTGATTAAAAGTTCATCTCCTTTCATACCTGGCATAATTTGGTCGGATATAATTAGAAGAATTTCTCTCTCTTCTTCTAGTAATTCCCTAAAAATTTCTAAGGCTTCTTCACCACTTTCAGCTAATTCAATATCATAATCACTTCCGAAGTGATGCGTTAACTGATCTCTGAGACTAATCAGCACAACTCTTTCATCATCCACGCAGATAATCGTGCCTTTACTCATCAGTTCCCTCCAATCCTGATTCAAGGACTTCGATTAATGTTGCTTTATCCCAAGGTTTGCTTAAGTAGCGATACAGGTTCGCGTATTTTCGAGTTCGTTCAATTGCTGTTTCATCAGCTTGTCCCGTCAACAGTACGGTGACAATGTTCGGGAATTGCTGATGGACTTTAATCAGCAACTCATCCCCTTTCATATTGGGCATTAACCAATCGGAGACAACAATGAGAATTTTTACACCTTCTTCATTTAACTCATCGATTACTTCTAAAGCTTCATCTGCACTTTCGGCAAATTCATAACTATAGCGATTACCAAAATGATTTATTATTTGATCGCGCAAGCTTCTTAAGATAAGTTTTTCGTCATCTACACATAAAATCGCTTTTTTAGGCATACATCAGCTCCGTTTCTTTGGTTTTTATAGTGGCCAGGATTAGTTGGGAATAGGTGGTGTTAGCGTTCGCTACAGATCGCGATCGCGTTTCATCAACTATGCTTCGCGATTTTGAAACCGCGCAAACGTCTACCTAATCGGTAACAGAACGCTAAACGTAGTTCGCCCAGGCTGGCTATTTACCTCAATTTCCCCCTGATGTTTGTCTACAATCTTACGAACAATGTCTAACCCCAATCCACTGCCTTCTCCGGCGGGTTTAGTAGTAAAAAACGGGTCAAATATTCTCTCCTTAATTTCTGGAGTAATCCCGGAGCCAGAATCAGTAACTTGCACCACTATTTGATGATTCTCCTCAAAAACACTTATTTCTAGTCTGCCCCGATTACTCATTGCTTGGATAGCATTATGCAGCAAATTTGTCCACACTTGATTCAGTTCTTCTGCATAACAAAAAATGGCTGGCACTTGCTGATAATTTTTTATCACTTCAATACCTTGTTTTAACATATTTTGATAGATAGTCAGCACTACATCGATTCCTTCCGTCACCTGAATCATGGTCATTTGACTGGAGTTATCTTGACGGGCATAACTTTTCAAAGCAAAGACTATCTTCGAGGCTCGCTCTACAGCCAGTATAATATTATCACTGTTATTTTGTTGCATAGATAAGTTATAAACAGCTTCTAAAATCAAGCTGTGATTTGGGTATTGTAATAGCGGCAAAAAGGGGGTAATGTCCTGGGTAATACCTATTTTGACTAAGGTAGCAGCAATAGTATCCGCATCCTCAACACCCTGAGTTTCCAATTCTTTCTTGAGGGCGCGTTTAAGCAGGCGTTCCTCTCTAAATGAAAGGATTGGCTGATTTTGTCGGGTGGCTTCTAATAAGGCAAAAAAATAAGTTTGCTGTTTGAGGGAAAGTTGTTGGAATAGATGAGGTAATTGTCGAATTGAGTTATCTAGAGCAGTAGAGATATTGCCAATTGATGCCCGAATTGCCCCCAATGGCGTATTTATTTCGTGAGCTATACCAGCAATAAGTTGTCCAAGAGCAGCCATTTTTTCTGATTGAATTAACTCTTGTTGGGTAAGTTTTAGTTCTTGCAGAGTGTTAGCTAATTGCTCATTTTTTTGACGCAAGGCTTCTTCAGCGGCTTTGCGATCGCTTATATCTCGCGCTACCCAGATGACGGAATCGTTTGGCATCGGTGAAATGCGAGCAGCAAACCAAACCTCGCGATCGCCAATGGGTAAGCTGTAATCAAACTCAATGGTCTGCTGCATATCTAAAGCTCGCTGAATTTGCCGTAACCAACTCTCGGCTATTTCATCCTGATAAAAGTGTTCTATGGTATAGCCGATAATGTCAAAATTTGGTTCGTACAAAAGCTCGGTATTCGTCGGTACAACTTCAATATCTCCTTCGAGATTGATGACAAGTACGATGTCAGTCATTGCTTCAAAGATTGCTCGAATTTTACTCTCAGATGCGTGCAACTTCTCTTCAAGAAGTTTGCGATCGCGAATTTCTTCCTGAAGTTGCTGATTAAACTGTCTTAGTTGGGAGGTTTGTTCGTCAACCAGATGTTGCAGGGGTTCCACGGTTTGATTAATTTTAAGGCTCAATAGGGACGGGGAGTTAAGCAAGTAGGTTCTCCAACAAAGCAATAAGTAAGGCAAAGCCCTCGCTTTTTAGTATTGTGAACGAACTCAAAGAAGCCTAAGTACAACGGCAGCTTTTCTTGAGAGATACCCCGATGCGGGCGCAACCAGGAACGCAAGAGCGACCTCTCATCCTTCGATTGTATTGACATGGACTTCACACAAACCGTCTCCATCCTCATCGCGAGCATATTCACCCGTTCCATGACACACAGTTTTGTGGGCATAGCCCCACTCAGGCAAGGGATTGTAGATGGCGTATTCATCGGTATAGACCTGGGTGCCCGGTGTAATGGTTGCTTTGATGAGTGGCTCAATAGTCGTTTGCTGGACATTGGTAAGCATCCGAATCACAACCGCCCCACCCCGTTGAATCATGCCGAAAATTGGCGGTTTTTCTTTTTCAAGCGTGCCCCGCCCTCGAACCCCTTTGAGCCGATTGCGTCGTCCGTTGCGCCCTTTTTTGTGACCGCTTCCGGGTTGCCTTTGTGTCCCGCTGTAACATAAACCTGATCACACTCTACCTCCCCAGATAACTGAACTTCCGGTTTGCCATCGACGATGCCTTGACGCAGTTGAGCGGTGATCTCGTGAACATCATCCTCGTCCAGGTCTAGTTCTTGAGCAATCTGACGGTTTGACAGGTTCAATCCCATTAGATACAGGGGTAGTGCTCAAGATGTAATGATAGAGGAGTAGAGTTTCTTGCTGTTCTCCTCCCATGCCTGCGTGTCCCATTTGTGCATCTTCCCAAACGGTAAAGAATGGTCACATCCATAACGGTAAACAACGGTTTAAATGCCTTGACTGCGGACGACAGTTTGTCCTCCAACCGACTAAAAAAGTGATCGACCAAGCGACACAAGAGCTGATTGACCGATTGCTGTTGGAACGCATTTCTCTGGCTGGAATCGCCCGTGCCGTCCAGGTTTCTGAACAATGGCTGCAAACCTATGTTAATGAGAAATATGCTCAGGTGCCCCGAAGCGTGCAGACGGCACCCAAAAAAAGGGGAGCCTAACGATTCAATGCGATGAATTATGGTCATTCGTAGACAACAAAGGGAACAAGCAGTGGGTCTGGTTGGCTCTTGATGCAGACACTCGT
>NZ_JAMPKJ010000012.1 GCF_039962115.1 Funiculus sociatus GB2-C1
GATGAAATTATTGCTTACTTTGACAACCGAACTACGAGTGGTGTTGTTGAGGGTATTAACAATAAGCTCAAGTTGATTAAACGCTCTGCTTATGGGTTTAGGAATTTTGAAAAGTACCGAATTAGATGTTTACTTACTTGGCATTTTAATTATTGAATTAGCATACTAAGTACTGAAGAGCCAACTGCTATATTAAAACCGCTATATGAGATATGAGATATGAATTCATAACTCATATCTCATAAGTTTTCCCCAATCCCCAATCCCCAGTCCCCAGCCCCCAGTCCCCAGTCCCTAGTGCGGTAAAATGAATTGCCGATTGTTCTCCCCAAGATAGAGATTCATGATTTCGAGTAACGACTTTAGACCCGGTGTCACGATTGAATTAGATGGCGCTGTGTGGCGGGTGGTGGAATTTCTCCACGTCAAGCCAGGGAAGGGTGCAGCGTTTGTGCGGACGAAGCTGAAAAATGTGCAAACAGGTAGTGTGGTGGAGCGCACCTTCCGGGCTGCTGAAACGGTACCGCAAGCCAACCTGGAAAAGCGCACGATGCAGCATACCTACAAAGAGGCCGACCAGTTCGTGTTTATGGACATGGAAACCTATGAGGAAGCTTCTCTGCGAACAGATCAGATTGGCGATCGCGTGAAATACCTCAAGGAAGGCATGGAAGTGAACGTTATCCGCTGGGGCGAGCAGATAATGGAAGTAGAACTACCTAACTCGGTGGTGCTGGAAGTCACCCAAACCGATCCGGGCCTTAAAGGAGATACTGCTACGGGGGGATCAAAACCAGCAATTGTGGAAACTGGCGCTCAGGTAATGGTTCCTTTGTTTATTACTGTCGGCGAACGAATTAAGGTTGACACTCGTACCGATACTTATCTGGGTCGAGAAAATGCCTAATACCATTTTGGATTTTGGATTTTGGATTTTGAAGCGATTTTTGAGGATATGGATTCTTCCCAAAACATCGCGTGATTTTGGATTGTCAACTAAAAGCCAATACACAAGTCCAGAATTTGAAATCCGCAAGTCTCAAACAAAATGGTATAAGTCAGAGGAAGAATTAAAAATACCAAGTTAAAAATTTTAAAAGCGAAATTTTTAACTTGGCATTTTTAATTTTTTTTTTCATCCTTCATTCTTCATTCTTCCCGTCATGTCAATAGATTTCAACGAACTCCGCGAACTGCTGGCGGCGATCGCGCAAACCGATATTGCGGAGTTGACATTAAAAAGCGCTGATTTTGAACTTACGGTGCGGAAAGCGCCGCGCTTTATCGCTCCGGTCGATCCACCTGCCCTATCAACAAGCGATAGCCCCAGCGTTGCGCCTCCCACCCAAGCAGCATCTATTCCTGTGCTACCTAGTCCGGGTATTGAGGTGCCGCCCCGTGCGGTTGCTCCCGTTGCTGCTCCCAATAGTGATCGCAAATTACCAGAGGTCGCATCCCCAATGGTGGGAACGTTTTATCGCTCTCCGGCACCCGATGAACCTCCATTTGTCGAGGTAGGCGATCGCATCCGTACCGGGCAAACAGTCTGCATTATTGAAGCAATGAAGCTGATGAATGAAATTGAGGCTGAAGTGTCTGGTATTGTGATGGAAATTTTGGTTCAAAACGGCGAACCCGTCGAATATGGACAACCCTTAATGCGGATTAACCCAGAATAATTTTCCTGTTTCTAGATTGCAATTCGAGGTGCGATAAATGTTCAAAAAAAATCTTGCTTTTTCGGCTACTTTTGTCTACGATCTAATTATCTAATAATTGCATTTTTATAATGGAAATATTGACGTTTATTAACAAATCCAAATATTTCCATTATTTAATATAATAACCCAAAATAATAATATAAAAAGGTAACGAAGATTACACGAAAACAATTTATTTCATATTTAAGATTTTTGTGCTTTAGGCAATACGGTAAACTTTACCTACTTAAACATAACCCAACGCAGCTGATTGACTGCCAAATCTCCGATGAGCTACTAAGATTTTTCTGAGATATGATCGTTTTCCAACCCTCCACACCTACAACTTCTTGAAGTATCTGGCAATCGGTAAAAGCCCAAAACCCAGCTTTTCATAGGTACGACGTGCTGGGGCATGGCCAGGATCGCCTCCAGTCTCCACCATAGCAACGGACATCCCAGCAACTTTCATCCAATCAAGAGCGAATTGCGTCAGAGCGGTGCCAATGCCTCGACGTTGATAGTTTGGATCGACGGCGATCATGTAGATTTCACCCATGCTGCTCTCCGAGTGGAGTTTCACCGCTACAAAGCCCACGGTTGAACCAGAGTCTATCGCAACCCACACCTTTGTGTCCTCATCAGCACAGACTTCCTCGACAGCCTTTTGCTGGCTTACACGCCAATCGTCGGGATAAAATGCTCGGTACACGTCAAAGTCCATCGCGTTCTGAATCGAATCAAAGACCGGAGTCCATGCCAGAAGCGAAAGACGAATAACGGCATCAAGTTGGCGGGGGTCGTATGGTTCAATTTGCATTTCAGTATAGGCTTCAGAAGGCGGGGTATCAGTAGCATCAAAACAGAAAATCGGGTTAAGCCGTGTTACGTGAATGCTTGTCGTTATATCTATGATATTGGCAGGGCTGGAATCAGAATTTTGCCACGACTTTACCTGTAATACCTTCTTTTTCGTGAAGCGATCGCTCAAAAAAACAAAAGTCAAAGTCGGCTTGACTCTTTAACTTTTGTTTTGTTCATTAGTATAGTTCATTAACTCAGTACCTCTGAGTCATTTTGTCACCCCTTAGTCTAAACTCCAGAATTTAAACAACCCCTATCGGGTTAGGGCTTGATTGCTAAGTTTCGCAATCAGTCCCTATTAGTAAAAGTGCGATCGCAGTTGAGCGATACCATTAGCCGTCAAGTGCGATCGCACTGAGGATGAAAGTTTAGTAGGATAGAGCGGAACCGCCGACTTACTGCAATAGCTGGAAGTGCTGATTTTAATCTCTATAATTATTTAATTTGATGGCAGGTTGATATGATGCAACCCCAGACAGCCCAAGAACAGGAATCCCAGAGGCAGGTGGTAGAGTGGGAACCGCCTATGCCACCTACAGATTTAATTTTTGATGATGGTGAACCCTTGGAAAGCAATCTCCACCGCATTGCTATGAATGTCCTGATTCGGTCAATGCTAATCCCATTGGCTGACCGCAATGATTACTTTGCGGGGGGCAATATGTTCATTTACTACAGCAGCACTCAAGCTCGTAATCGAGACTTCCGGGGGCCGGATTTTTTTGTAGCGTTGAACGTGGATGGTAGAACCGACCGCCAAGGCTGGGTAGTATGGGAAGAAAATGGTCGCTATCCCGATGTAATCGTGGAGCTGATGTCACCCTCCACAGCGGCGGTAGACACGGGAGTTAAGAAAGATATTTACGAGCAGATTTTCCGCACCCCGGATTATTACGTTTTTGACCCGTTCGATCCCAATTCCTTACGGGGGTGGCATTTGGATGTTAATCAACAGTATCAGCCCCTAACACCGAACGAGCAAGGATGGCTTTGGTGTCAGCGATTAGGCTTGTGGTTAGGAACTTGGGAAGGAACGCTGGAGCGAATTACGGGGGTATGGTTGCGCTTCTATGACCAAGCTGGTAATCTTATCCCCTTACCAGAGGAGGTGGCGCAACAGCAAGGAATCGAGCAAGGTTTACAGCAAGGAATTGAGCAAGGTTTACAGCAAGGCGCTTTGCGACAGTTGTTGCGTTTACTCACCACTCGCTTTGGAGACGTTCCTACTGAAATCGAGCCAAGATTACAAATACTTAATTTGAATCAATTGGAAGATTTGGTAGAGGTAGCGCTGACGGTAGGCTCTTTAGAGCAATTCGTCAATCAATTGTAGAAGTATCCACCGTTTGAGCCTGTTTTCTTTAGGGGCAGGAAAACTCCGCCCCTATGAATGGCAAAGCAAAAACTACAGTTTAAAATTTTCCTGAAAGGTTTGCCTTGTGAGTGGCTGATCTAGTTCTAAACCTTCACCGCCCAAAACGTCTAAAGGTTTTCCCTCTACATTCAGCCAAACCTTGGCATTGGGATTTTCACTGGTGGCTGTATAGAGAACCTGTGCCACGCGACCTGTCATTGAGGTACTGCCGCCGCCACTGGTAAACTCTTGGGATAGATCCACATAAACACCATCATCCCGAATCTTCAAACTTCTGAGCTTGGTTCCCTTGGGAATAGTGCTGCTGTAAGCCGGATCGGTTGGGCCAGCCAGCAAACTATTGAAAGCCTCATTGAGAGGAGCTTGCGATTTGACTGCGGCTGCCGCTTTGACCTGACTTGGCACCACCTCAATATTGTTGCCACTACTTTTTAGCCAATAGACTTCAACTGTCTTCTGGGCTGCTTGGGGCTTAGTCTGAGACGGCGTGGGCGACTCTTGGGCGATGGGAGCCGGAGAGGCTGTGGGAGACGTGTCTGGATTTACTGCCTGCGGCTCTTCTGGAGCGCACGCCGCAAAAACTAGCGCCGACATACCGAGTGCGATCGCGATCGCTATCCGGCGGACTGGTTGTTGAGCTTGCATATTAATTTCCCTCCTTAAAGATTTATTGAGATTTTTGTGAGGAGGTTTTGATGAAAAATACATTTGAACGGGGCGCTGCTCCGGAAAAACCTAACGCACACTAGGTACAGCAGTTGGCGCTTTTACTTTCACAAACGCTGCTACCTCTAGCTGTTCCCTATCTACATCTAATTTTAGGATTTTAAGAGCGATCGCAGCATCATCCAAGGTACTGAGATCCAATCGGTCATTTAAAGTGGACAGCAAAGCAGCAACTACTGGGGGTGGCACTGGCGTATTATTAACCAAAACCGACGGCTCAATTAACTGCAACTTAGTTTCTTCGGCAACACTCACCCCTGTCTCCACCGATACACTCAGTTTATCCGCTCCCTGTTCTTGTAATTCCAACTGCAAACGCACTCGGTTATTCCCCAGAAGTTCTATCTTGGGATTGACAAACTCATAGCGTTGAACTATAAGTTCAGCTGAACTGCCCAAAAGACGGCTTGCCAGTTTACTCAAACGCTTTGTTACAGCCGGTGAGAGTAAAGCTTGATTAATATCCTCCTGGGTGATAACTAAACGCAATCCCCCCTGTAAAGGTTGCTCTAGTAAAGTCGTCACTGGAGCCTTTCCCCGCTTTCGCAAACGCGCTACATCAATGTCAAGGGGATCGGTTTCTAGTTCCAAAGCTGCAATTCTGATTTCTGGTGTTAGCCAGAACCCCCGCCCCGCAACCCGCACTCGCTCGACTTTTCCTTGGACAATTTGATAGTTGGGGGCGTTGTCGATGCGGACTTGCAATTGCTCTACTTTATCAAATCGGGAGCGGATGGCGCTCTCTACTGTGCGATCGAGAACTAATCCAACAGGTGAGACGAGAGCTAGTATCCCAGACAAAAAGATGGCTATAAGTTCCATTAGTTAATATTAATTATTTACTTCTCATTCCCAGCCTCTAACTGGGAATGAGTATTGATGTAGTTATGAAACAGCGGTAGAAATCCACTCTTTTAAGGTAGATACTACTTCCGAAAGGGGAATTTCCTGTGATTTATGGGTGGCTCGTTCGACGATTTCCACTTTGCCATTATTGAGCGATCGTCCTGTCACCACTCTATAGGGTATCCCAATTAAATCGGCATCTTTAAACTTTACCCCAGCGCGTTCGTCGCGGTCATCTAATAATGTTTCAATTCCCGCTTCATTGAGTTGAGTGTAGAGTTGTTCAGCAGCTTCGACTTGTTTGGTGTCGCCTGTGTTGGGAATTGAAATGATGACTTGATAAGGCGCGATCGCTACCGGCCAGATAATCCCATCTTTATCATAAGATTGTTCTACCGCAGCCTGCGCCAGTCTCGACACGCCAACACCATAACAACCCATTACTAAAGGTACTTCTTCACCTTGTTCGTTGGTGTAAGTTGCTCCCATTGCTACAGAGTATTTGGTGCCTAGCTGGAAAATGTGACCGATTTCAATTCCTCTGGCAGTTTGGAGAGTTTGACTGGGATCGTGAATTGCGCGATCGCCTAATCTTGCCTTTCGCACATCCAATACCATTTCTGGTAATTTAAATTGCTCACCCCAATTTGCCCCGACTCCGTGGTAGCCACTTTCATTAGAACCTGTGACGAAGTTCTTTAAACTAACAGCAGTTTTATCAACTAAGCGCACAAACTTAGGATGTATTTGCTTATCCTGAGTGATGTAGTCATCAGTAATATCAGGGGCAATATAACCCAAAGGTAGAGGTTTTGCCGCCCATTTTTGCTGCGCTTCTGCGTCTGGTACCGTCAAGGCGATGATGGTTTTCCCGCCATACTGCGGGGCTAACTTTGTCAGCTCATTTTGCAACTTGACTTCATTAACATCTTGATCTCCTCGGATGCTTACCAGTACCAAAACTGTCATGCCATTGTCATAAACAGTTTGGTAGAGGACATTTTTTACAATTTGGGTAGGATGACACTTTAAAAATTGGCACAGTTTATCGATAGTTTCTGTTCCCGGTGTCTCTCGTTTTTCGGAAGTTGTAAATGAGGATTCTTCTGCATCCGGTGGCAAAGAAACAGCCTTTTCCACATTGGCGGCGTACTGTCCATCTTCGGTGTAAAGAACTTCATCTTCACCCGCCTCAGCGAGTACCATAAATTCTTGGGAACCAGAGCCACCAATAGCGCCAGAATCAGCTTCTACCGCTCGGAAAGCCAAACCGCACCGTCGCAACATATTGCTGTAAGCTTGGTGCATATCCTGATAAGTTTTCTTCAGGCTTTCCTCATTGGTGTGGAACGAGTAGCCATCTTTCATGATGAATTCTCGCCCGCGCATCAAGCCAAAGCGGGGACGAATTTCATCCCGGAATTTGGTTTGCAGTTGATAGAGGTGCAGTGGTAGCTGACGGTAGGAGCGAATCATATCACGAGCGATCGCTGTAATTACTTCCTCATGCGTCGGCCCTAATCCCAATTCTTGTTTGTGTCGGTCTGTGAGGGCAAACATGATATTCTCAGCTTGGGTGTAAGTATCCCAGCGCTCCGATTCTCGCCATAAATCTGCTGGTTGCAATTGTGGCAGCAGACACTCTTGAGCGCCTGTTGCATTCATCTCTTGGCGCACGATTTGGGAAACCTTTTGCAGCACTCGCCACATCAAGGGAAGATAGGCGTAAATACCGCTACCGATGCGACGAATATAGCCTGCACGGAGCAGTAATTTATGACTGGGGATTGTTGCTTCCGCTGGATCTTCCCGCAGCGTAACAAAAAGCATTTGTGACAGTCGCATCAGTGGTTGCCTCTACAGATGGGAAAATTATTATCTAAGCTAAGTCTAGGATGTCTAATCGCAAGTTATAAGGATAGGACATTGCCAGATTTCATGATACAGGCTCAACCACCGCTAGAATTTATTCCTCCAGCTTTCAATCCTCTAGTTTTACGCTCCGCCCAGATGGTGCTACCGTTTTGGATGCGATCGCATACAGCAATTACCCAAATTCAAGCGGACAACGTGGAAGTTTTGGTCGATCTGTATCGCCAATTTCAGGACGGAAAAATCCGCTTCCTAATGGCATTTCGCCATCCCAACGCCGAAGATGCGCTGTGCATGGCTCATTTGATGTGGAAATTGGTGCCACGGGTAGCACAACAACAAGGCGTATCCCTGCAAAATCCCCTACATTTTCACTTTATCTATGACCGGGGAATTCCCCTATGGGCAGGCGCACACATGGGCTGGATCTATTCTCGCTTAGGTGGCACCCCCATTCATAGAGGCAAAGCAGATTGGTTAGGGTTAAAGTCAGCGCGTGACTTGTTTGCTAATGCTCAGTTTCCGATGGCAGCTGCCCCCGAAGGTGCCACCAACGGTCACAATGAGATTATCAGTCCACTAGAACCAGGTATCTCTCAATTAGGCTTTTGGTGTGTTGAAGATTTGCTTAAAGCTGGACGCTCCGAGCAAGTTTTGATTGTCCCAGTAGGGATTAAATATCGTTACATCGAAGCTCCCTGGAAGTCTTTAGAAAAGCTTTTAACCGAATTGGAAGCAGTTAGCGGTTTAACCGCATATGCAGAAAGTGCTGAGCCTGATGTTTTAAATCCTCATTTCCTCTATAAACGCTTGTATCGTTTAGGGGAACATTTACTCTCATTAATGGAGCATTTTTATACCCGATTTTATCATAAAAATCTGCTAAAGAATGAAGCCTTGGAAGCTCGACTTCAAGCTTTGATGGATGCGGCTCTACAAGTTGCAGAGCAATATTTTGACTTACCGCCCAAGGGAAGCGTAATTGACCGCTGTCGTCGGCTAGAGCAGGCTGGTTGGAATCACATTTATCGAGAAGAATACAAGAATATAAAGGCGCTGTCTCCCCTAGAAAGGGCATTAGCCAATCGAATAGCTGACGAAGCAAACAGTCATGTATGGCATATGCGGTTGGTAGAAACTTTTGTGGCAGTTACAGGCAAGTATGTTATGGAAAAACCAACCGTAGAGCGCTTTGCTGAGACAGCCTTACTTTTATGGGATATGGTGAATCGCATCAAGAATAGTAATCCTTTTGAACGCCCTCGTCTTGGCAATCAACAAGTGGAGATGACTATCGGGCAACCAATATCTGTTTCAGAACGTTACGCAGTTTATCAAGAAAATCGTCACGGTGCCAAACTTGCTGTAACCCATTTGACTAAAGATTTGCAACACGCGATAGAGAGTTTACTTTAGTGAAATCCCAAGGAATTTGTAGCTTGCTTAGCCGTATGTCTAGCAAAAATTTTATAGCTTGTGTTTCTCCTTTAAAGCTTCCCATCTAGCTTCATCTGTATCAAAATCAGGTGGAGCAGGCTGAGTTTTAGCAAACCAGTCTCTTAAAGCCTTGATTTTAGCTGAAACTTGTCTTTAAGGTGTCGTATCCAGTAGCTCATTACTAAAGGAGTTAGTGCCATTTTTAGCTTACTGTAAGATGATAATTTCTACATCTCCCAGCTTTAGGTTAATCGGGTCTGTAATAATCAATTGACCCAATTATTCAATTTTACCTTGAGTTCATAGGCTTGTATATGTGCTTCGGTGATGAAAGTAATATCTATCATACATCTTAAGCGAGGGTAGGTAAGGAAGGATGCGATCGCGCTCCAATTACCTTCTTTATCAGACTAAAATAAATTGGCTCATTATCAAAAATGCCCTATTACAAAATCATAACTTTGCTCACCCGGCAATCTAGTTATCAAGTAATATGAAAGTATGAAAAACTGGTACTCAACAGTTAAAAAGCCATGTCAAACATTATTCTAGTTGAACATGACGTAACGCTGCCTCCAACCCAGGCAGAACTTCCCTATGATGATGGAATTCCGATGGAATCTCAACGGCATAAAGTCCAGATGGATTTGTTGATTGATACCCTACTACCTTGGCTGGGAGAACGCTCGGACGGTTATGTAGGCGGCAATATGTTCGTATACTTCAGTATGGAGCAGGTTCGCAACAAAGACTTTAGAGGCCCAGACTTTTTTGCTGTGTTGGGAGTACCAAAAAGAGAACGTTTAAGTTGGGTGGTTTGGGAAGAAGGAAAAGCCCCAGATGTGGTAATTGAGTTGCTCTCAGAAAGCACCGCCCAGCTAGATAAAAATGAGAAAAAGCTGATTTATCAAAATCAGTTGCGCGTATCAGAGTATTTTTGGTTTGACCCTTTTAACTCCGATGATTGGGCTGGTTTCTTTCTCCAGCAAGGAGTTTATCAACCTCTATCTCTAAATGCTCAGAACCAATTAGTAAGCCAATCGTTGGGTTTAGCGTTGCAGCGTTGGCAAGGTAACTACAAAGGGATTGATGCTACCTGGTTGCGTTGGGCAACTTTGGAGGGAGAATTGCTACCAACTCCGGAAGAACAAGAACGCCTGCGGGCAGACTCGGGACGCCTGCGGGCAGAGCAAGCAGAGTCTCAGTTGCAGCAGACGGTACGCAACTTACTGGCAGAAGGGATGGGTGTAGAACACGTAGCTCGGTTAACTGGTTTGTCTGTAGGGCAAGTAGAGGAACTGAGCAGTTAAACGCTGTAAATTAGCAGATATTACCTTACGTTACTTGTTTAAATCTAAGAGCGATCGCCTTCTGAGATTTTTTTAAAGTGTTGCGCGATCGCTTACTTTTTCATATCTTCCTTTGGTTATAAATTTATAACTTATCTACCCTCTCGTTGATGGATTTGTCTTGGGGATCGTAATCTATCTTCAGCGGGGTTAAACCATCATCGATTATTAGTTAATTTTCTTTAAGAAAGCGAAAAGTAGTTTTCTGAGTAACTGCGGAAACTAAGCAATTATTGATTTTTTGGAGGGCATTATGACATTCACCACTACGGGTAGCTACGACAAAGGTAAAGAAGCTCTTAAGGGCTTGAATGTAGACGATCAGCTAGGATTGCTGTGGTTTGTTTACACCAAGATGGGTAAATCAATCACACCAGCGGCTCCAGGGGCTTCTGGCTCTGATATTGCAGAGGGATTGTTCAATCAAGTTAAAGAACTTTCCCATGAAGAACAGCTGCAAGTTCAGCGTGATATCGCTACAAATGCTAATACTCAGATTAGCCGTCAATACGGCTCTTTAAGTCCTGAAACTAAGCTGGCTTTCTGGTACTTTTTAGCGCAAGGAATGGACAACGGTACTATCATTCCTATGCCTCCTAATTATGAACTTCCCCAAGAAGGAAAAGACTTGTTAGCGCAAATTGAAGGTATGGATTTTCAGCAGCAAATTGATTTCTTACGTGGTGCTGTATTACCTATGGGTGCTGAGGCTGCACCAGGATCTGATATCTAGAAAGATTAGTAAATATCGGACTGATTCCTCTCAATCATCCTCCGCTAATTGGGGAAGCAATTAGCGGTTTTTTTGATTTTTGCGATCGCCCTTTAAGATGGCTCTAGACAAACAAAGTTAACAAAATAGTAGCTTGGGAAGCCACACGCAATGCGTATTTTACCCCGCCCTTACGAGTGGTATTTGAGGTAACGCAACAAATGCAATATAAGCGTTTGTTGCGTTTTGCTATTTCACTCAACCCAAATACAATTGTTATGAATTGGTGTTCTAGTGCTTACTGATAGCTAAACTCAGCTTCTCTTGCTGTGCGTCCCACTACTTCCGGTGCATCTACAACTATACGCATTTGGTCGCAGTAAACTGTTACCAAAGGCTGACCTAAGCTTAACTGGGAGAAAGGACTAATTGCAGGTACTTCTAATTTGCCACTAACTGCCTTTAGCTGAGACTCTAATCCACTTTTGAAAAATAGCACATTGGAGTCTAGGGTACTGAAGGCAGATCCGGTTAAGGGTTGTCGCCACCAGGTAGAAAGGGGTAATGGCGTGTTTGTGTAGCTGAGGCTGCACAACTGCTTATCGCCTTGACGGACAGTAACCAGAGAATTGTCGCCTTTTTGCCACGTAAATTCAGCTATTTCTTTGGGTAGTCCCCAAATTTCTCGTCCACCAGCAACAGAATCAGAATTGTCTACATAAATATGGGAAACCCAACCGCCCAATTTTCCTTCATAGCTGACGATACCAGGGACAACAATTAACTCGCTGTACTCTAATACTGAACCTGTGCCGTAATAGGATAAGTAAACCCCGCCTAGCGTTTTTCCTGGGAATACAGAGACGATTTCAAACTCTGGGGGGATGAAAGGACGCGCTTTGGGAATATCTACCAAATGCAAGGTTTGTAATGCGTAACCTTGAAGCGTCCAAGGTGCCTGGGGATATGTCATTTGAAACTCCTAAAATCGTATTTAATTTTATTAAGACTTTTTTCTAAACAAATAAACATCATCACGTTGATAGGTTAATTGAAATTGCGCTGCATTTCTGAGTTGATTGACAAAGTTAGCGGCAAATTCTTGATTACCAGATCCGCCCGGATAACGCACATTCAGCAAGACATATTCAAAGGCTGAGAGGTCGGTGGGTGGTGGATTAAAATCGTCAACGAACTGGATCAGGCGGCGGTGGGTTAAATGGGGGACAATTCTGTGGGTAGTTAAGACACCATCAGAAGTTTGAATTTGCGCGATCGCTTCCCGCGTTGCTTGCCAATTATCTAGCGAAATCTGATATTTTGACCAAAAATACCCATACTTTGCTAATGCTAAGAAAGCCACTAGCGACCAGAGAATTATCGCCTTTCTATTCTGCAACCAACTACGATTAGCAGCAAGACTAGAAATTACAGCCAGCAGCAGAAAAGGCAAAATTGGCAAAGAATACTGATGAATTAAATCCCGTTGATGGGGTTTGTCGGAAAGAATGTTCAACATGAAAGCGGGAATAGCACTCACCAAAGGAGTTAAATGCTGCGGCGAAAGCCCCCAAATTAACGGCAAAATTAAAATTATTAAATAGTTTATGGTATTAATTGAGAATATTCTTCCTAACACCAACTCTGGCTTAAATACTAAATTTCTCGCAATGTCCAAAACTGAATTGCCGAGATAACTGTAACGTTCCACTGCTGCGGCTTCGCTGCTGCTGAAGAACGGAATAACCACCTGAGTTGCAATGAGGAACCAGGCAATACCAGCGTAGAGGGCAAAAGCACCATAGAAACGTCTCTTCTCGAACACCAGCAGCCACAAACCCATTGCCGCTACAGTTAGAGATAAGACAGCTTTACATCCCAAAATAAAAATAATACTTAAACAAAACAACCCAATTTTACTTTCCCTAGCACACCATACGGCTGCTAAAAAGACGGGAACAGCCATAACTTCCGGGTGAAATTCAAATAAGTTAACATTAAAAATTAGCGGGTAGAGTAAGTACGCCACTGCCATTGCTACGCATTGCGATTGTTTTAGCCCCGCCTGATGTGCAAGGTGCCACATGGGTAATGCACCCAAAGATAAGGCAACAGCTTGGACTATCAATAACCAGTGAACATTAGGGAAAATTTTGTAAAATAAAGCCAGCGGATAAACTGCCCAAGCTGCATGGTTTCCCATGTGATGAAAGCCGAGAATAGAGGAAATCGGCGGTTGTCCTTGACTGATTAAATAAACTACTTGATCGTAAATTCCCAGGTCAAAAGCCCCCGATTGAAACATTGCATGTCTAAGACTGCTACACGCAAATAAAATTAAGATACTTGTGCCGATTGTTAGCGCCACAGCACCAGGCTTTAACAGTTTTTCTTTCATAATATTTTTGAACTGCTTCAGGCACAGGGTAAATCTCTCTTGATCCCTTATATTATTAGAGGAAATTTCCACCAATTGGTTTGATAGCGGGCAATGCCCACTCTACATTAATTGCTGAATTAATCCAATTTTCACCCTGCCCAGAGGTGTTGGGCAAATCTAATAGATAAACTGGCAAGAAAGATGGTGAAAAAGCCGATTGTAGGGTATCCCCAACGCGGATAACGGGAAAGTAATAAACCAAGCGCGATCGCTAGTGATACAATTCCATAAGCAATCCGACCAATTGACCAAGTACCTCCAGAGTTCAAAATTAATCCTAAGCCACAAAAGCCATAAATTACTGTCACCAAACTCAACTGGTTGCGTAAGTGCCATAACAAGTAGCCACCACCTACTAAAGCGACCGTATTAATCAACGGATCGCCCGCCACGAGCCATAAAATTAACCATAACAAACAAAAACCATATCTAACTTTAATCTCACCCAATTTTTTCCGAAATCGCCACAACAAAAAGCCACTGGCGACAATAATTAAAAATAGCAGTGGATGCAAAGGGTCTACAATTGAGCCGTGTTTCCAGTTCGCTGTCCCCACCGAAATTTGCATCAGCATTTTACCCCAACCTTGCCAATCAAACCCTACGGTTGGTCGCCATCCCCGCTGTGCATTGACAAACGCTAAGGGGTCTGCAAAACGAATCCAGCAATATAAACTAAACAGCAGCAAACCAACTGCGGTAGCTAAACTGGAAACGTAGGCAATCAGGGGTCTGCGTTGTCTCCACGCTACTATCAAAAAAGCGGGGATAAGTGCTATCCCAGTTGGTCGAGTTGCAGTTGCTAATGCACCACACAAAGCTAACCAAAAATACTGTTTTTTATCAAATGCTCTCAAAGCGGCTGTACTTAGTAACAGAAACAGCCCTTCTGTATAAATTACCGTTCCAAATAGAGAAAACGGACACCAAGCGAGTACAGCACTTGACCACCTTGCAGCACTTTTGCCATGATGTTCTTCTACCCAAAGGTAAACAATAATTATTGCGCCCAAAAAGGCAAAATTGTTTACTAATGTTCCTGCTACCTCAAAGGGTAAGCCAAGGAGCATTATTCCACGAACAATTAAAGGAAATAGGGGAAAAAAGGCAACATTATGCCCTTTTCCATCATTGATATATTCGTAGCCAGTAGTAGCGATCGCGCGATAATGTACACTATCCCAATAATCGAAAACTCCCCAGCCAAACGTAGGCGCAATCCCACCTGGTGGAGGCGGAAGCAGCGGAGCAATCAATATCATTGCTATCAAAATCACGAGTCTGCTAATTAGCCACATTCCCGCTGCAAAGATGAAGGCATTGTTTAAAAAAGCTTTTTTTGTATCGATTGTTCCAGCTTCATTCATGAGTTATAGCCTTAGTTAAATTCCTGGGGCGGTCAACATCGACTCCCCGATGCACTCCGAGATAGTAAGCCAAGATTTGCAGGGGAATAACTGTTAGAAGGGGAGAGAGTAATTCGTCTACTTCAGGTACAGACAACACATCATCAAATATTTCAGACTTGATGGATGTTACCCCAATTAGGCGAACACCACAAGCCCTGGCTTTCTGAGCATTTGCAAGGACTTTTTCGTAAACGACACCAGGCATAGCGATCGCTACCACAGCAACCTTAGAATCTAGGATGGCAATTGGCCCATGCAAAAATTCTCCACTATGATAACCTTCCGCGTGAATATAGCTAATTTCTTTCAGTTTTAATGCTCCCTCTAAAGCAATGGAAAAGTTAATACCTCGTCCTAATAAAATCCAATTTTCTGTTCCCTTTAAATCTTGCGCTAATTTTTCAATATACTCTTTTTGAGTTTGCAAAATTATGTCTATTTTGGCAGGAATTTGTCGTAATCGTGCCATGATTTGATGTAATTGTTCCGCCGATATTTGGCGGTAGTAAGCCAAATCAAGAGCTAAACAGTAAAACGCTATCAACTGAGCTAGAAACGTTTTTGTGGCAGCGATCGCTATTTCAATTCCTGCCTGCGTATGGATAGTATGGTCTACCAGTTTCTCTAAAGAACTTCCTGTTTTATTGGTAATTCCTAAAAGTCGCTGCTTCACCCTACGATTTTTTTCTATTTCCAACGCAGCGAGTGTATCTGCGGTTTCTCCGGACTGGGTAACGCCAATGATAAGTGTGTTAGCAGTTGGGGGCGGTGGTGCATCTCGAAATTCCGCAGCATCATGTACTATAGTGGGAACTTTTGCCACTTGTTCAAACAAATATTTACCTACTAAGCTGGCATACAAACTACTACCACAAGCAATAATTTGAATTTGGTTTATATCAAGGTAAAAATTAGAGGAAAAACCTAAATTTATGATGTGTTCACCTAATGCTGGTATTGATTGATTAGTAAAAGCATCTAAACAAGCTTGCACCACGGCTGACTGCTCGTATATTTCCTTAAGTGTGTAATCTTCAATTTTATTTTCTTTCATCAGTATCTCCCTTAGATTAATTTCGACTACTCTTAAAGCTGAAAAACATAATTATCATCTTTTGTCAATTGTCCGTTGAGGTTAAAAATTGAGTATATATTGTTGTCAGGTTGAAAAGTTAGAGCCTGACAAGGTTTTAACTTTTCAATCCGGCAACGTTTCAATGACCAACGACTAAGGCAGCCCAAACAATCGTATAGTGTAAAGTACAGCGAATTATTAAATAAATATGAAAGCGATCGCTCTCCTTGGCTCTACCGGATCAATTGGAACTCAGACGCTAGATATCGTGGCTCAGTACCCTGACCAGTTTCGGATTGTAGGGTTAGCAGCTGGACGCAACGTAGAAATGCTTGCCGCACAAATACGACAGTTTCGCCCAAGCATAGCAGCCATCTGCGAAGAAGAGAAATTGTCAGAATTGAAAGAGGCGATAAAAGACGTTGACCCCCAGCCCGTCCTACTTGCGGGCCAAGCCGGGGTGATTGAAGTTGCCCGTTACAGCGATGCCCAAATCGTAGTCACTGGTATTGTCGGCTGTGCAGGTCTATTGCCAACCATCGCCGCAATTGAAGCTGGAAAAGACATTGCTCTGGCGAATAAAGAAACTCTAATTGCTGGGGGGCCAGTTGTGCTGCCTTTGGTGGAGAAATATGGCGTTAAGTTGCTGCCAGCTGACTCAGAACATTCTGCCATCTTTCAGTGCCTTCAAGGGGTTAAGATGGGCGGCTTGCGGCGAATTTTGCTCACGGCTTCAGGAGGTGCTTTCCGCGATTTGCCTGTAGAAAAATTAGCAACAGTTAAAGTTGCAGATGCTCTAAAGCATCCTAATTGGTCAATGGGTAAAAAAATTACTATAGACTCCGCCACGTTGATGAATAAAGGACTAGAAGTAATTGAGGCTCATTTCCTATTTGGCATGGATTACGACCATATTGATATTGTCCTTCATCCCCAAAGTATTATTCACTCATTAATTGAGTTGCAAGATACTTCAGTTTTAGCTCAGTTGGGTTGGCCTGATATGCGTTTACCCCTGCTTTATGCGTTGTCATGGCCGGAACGAATTCATACAGATTGGCAACAGTTAGATTTAGTAAAAGCTGGAAATTTAACCTTCAAAGAACCAGATCATCAAAAGTATCCCTGTATGCAACTTGCCTATACAGCGGGAAGAGCTGGTGGTTCAATGCCTGCTGTTTTGAATGCGGCAAATGAACAGGCGGTAGCGCTATTTTTGGATGAAAAAATCGAATTTTTGGATATTCCGCGTTGTATTGAATATGTATGCAATCGCCATCAATCCGACAATCGACCTAACCCTTCTCTTGATGACATCGTAACAGCCGATGAATGGGCAAGGCAGGAAGTTTTAGCGGCAAGAGATAAGATTGGGCGCGATCGCCTTCTCTTCCTTAGCTAAGATAAATTCATCATTGATATAGCCAAAACCACAGCGATCGCTAGAATAAATAGACTATAGCTGTGGACGCGATCGCATGGTCAACAATCAACCCGATGAATACGATAGTCCTTGGAAAGAAGTTATCGAAACTTATTTTCAAGACTTCATGGCATTCTTTTTTCCACAAGCTCATGCTGAGATTAACTGGTCGAGAAATTATGAATCTCTTGACAACGAACTACAGCAAATTGTGCGGGATGCTGAGATTGGAATGCGGCGAGTCGATAAACTGATAAAAGTATGGCTGCAAAATGGCGAGGAAGCTTGGGTATTAGTTCATATCGAAGTCCAAAGCAAATCTCAGTCAAGCTTTGCCAAGCGTATGTACACATACAACTACCGCATTTTTGACAGGTATGAGAGACAAGTAGCAAGTCTCGCAGTGTTGGCAGATGACGAACAGAATTGGCGACCCAATAGTTACAGGTATACCCTCTTTGGTTGTCGAATAAGCCTAGAGTTCCCGATAGTGAAACTATTGGATTATGACGAACAATGGAGCGAACTAGAGCAGAGTAGCAACCCATTTTCTGTAGTAGTTATGGCGCATTTGAAAGCGAAAGCAACGCGCCGCGATAAATTTAGTCGGTTACAGTGGAAATTGAGGCTGGTCAGAGGGTTGTATGAACGCGGCTATGAACGCCAAGATATACTAGAGTTATTTCGCTTCATTGACTGGGTGATGCGATTACCAGAGGACTTAGAGGATAGGTTTGACGAAGAAATAAGTCGTTATCAGGAGGAGCAGCAAATGCCATATATTACCAGTATTGAGCGGAGAGCAATGGCAAGGGGGGAACTAAAAGGGCGATTGGAAACTGCGCGAGAGGCTGTTATCGAAGTTTTAGAAACTCGTTTTGAAGTGGTTCCTCAATCTATGGTTGAGGTGATTAATGAGATTGATGATTTGTCTGTGCTGAAGAGTCTCCTTCGGCAAGCGATAACTATTGCGTCGCTGTCAGATTTTCAGGAATTTATCAGCAGTATTAGGTCTTAATCTGAGCAATCATAACTTCACGCTTTAAGTTGCTATATAGCTATTTACTAAGAGCCATAAGCAAAAGAGATTTCTAAAATAAAAAATATAGAGTGCCACGCTTCAAGAGTAGCCGTAATGCGATCGCATTCATCATACACAGGCAATATAGTAAGTTTTGGCATGAATTAAAGTTATTAGAAAAGGTAAAATCTGCGGAAAAATTCTCTAACATCTTGTATATATAAGTTGATACTTTTATTCCTGCCAGCAAAAATAATGAATCACATTCATAGAGCGATCGCTATCTTGGGAATCATTACCTCCATCGGTGGACTGTCTCCTTCGGTCTATGCTCAACCACCGCGAACGCTCACGCAAGAAAGAAGTGCTGAGGACTTCAACAAACAAGGGTTAGAAAAGTACCACGACGGAGACTACCAGGGAGCAATACAAGATTACGATCGGGCAATTCGTCTCAATCCCAACTTTGCCGGAGCTTATGTAAATCGAGGCAATGCCCGCGATGACATGGGAGATATACAAGGAGCGATCGCTGATTATAACCAAGCGATTCGTGTCAATCCTAAGGATGATACAGCCTACTACAACCGAGGAATCTCTCGCATCAGAGAGAGAAACTATCAAGAAGCGATCGCAGACTTCGACCAAGCAATTCGTCTTAATCCTGAGTTTGCCGAAGCTTATGGCAACCGGGGAAATATTCGCGCCGCCCTTGGAGATAAACAGGGAGCGATCGCTGATTATAACCAGGTGCTACAAATTAATCCCAATGATGCCCTAGCATACTATAACCGGGCGACTGCCAAAGCTCAATTAGGAAACCCACAGGACGCGATCGCAGATTTTCAGAAAGCCGCCGACCTCGGCAAACAACAAGACAATCAAAGGTTATATCAAGATGCACTCGATAAAATTAAAGATTTGCAACAATCAGTAGCCGAACGCCAAACAGTTTGATCTCGATTTGGTGCGATCTCCTCCAAAAATTTCCTCTTCAGCAATAAATACTTTTGATTCGCTATGCCAGTAGACTTAATCATTTTCATCGCCGCAATTATAGTTTCCTGGCTAATCTTTACCCTACTGGTTAAAGTTGTGAAGGCAAGTATTAGCACTGCAATTCTTGTTGCGGCAATTGTTCTTATTTTGCAACTATTTTTTGGCATTGGGCCTCAAGACCTTTGGCAACAAGTGACCCAACTTCCTCAAACCCTTTGGCAGTTAGTTACAGGCAAGTAATAATAGCTAATTCCAATTAGCTATTAGCCATTAAGCGATAATCATTTTGGCAACATTTTCCATCACCTTGCTTAACGGATGATCTGGAAAACGCAAGCAGAACAAATCGCTACTTGCCATTTGGATCATCTCTTCCGAAAGCGGCAAAATACCTGCTACCGGTGCCTTATATGTCTTCTCGACCTGTTGCTTCAAAGCATCAAAATCCAAAATAGGTAGAGCCTTATTCACCATAAGCAACATCTTAGGAACCTGCAACTTTCGGGCAACTTCCACTGTCACGGCAGTACCCTGAAAATCTTGGCGATCTGGACGCAAAATCAAAACCAAAATATCAGAAATAGTGATAGAAAGCAGAGTTTCTTCATTAAGCCCTGGATGGGTATCAATGAATAAGTAATCTAAATCTAGAGTGTCGATTACCTCTTGAAACCCATCATTGAGCAGACCAAAATCGAATCCCTCGCGCAGCACTCTGGTAATATCTCCAGCTTTAATGCTGGAAGGAATCAGGTAAATGCTGCTGTCTTTATTACCCGTTTTTTTCAAAACCGAGGTGACATCATAAGCAGCTTCTTCAATTAAACAGCGCCCCCAGAGATAGTCATTGAGAGAGTGTTTTATCTTATCCTCATCGAAACCGAAAAGCACATGAATTCCGGGGGATTGGATATCCGTATCAACGATGCCAACGCGATGCCCAAAGCGAGCAACTATCGCAGCCAGGTTAGCAGTCGAGTTCGATTTTCCGGTGCCACCCCGAAATGAGTGGATGGACACGATTTTTGACATGATTTACCTCAATTAACTCATAACTCAAGACGCGATGATAAATCGCGTCTCTACAAACTCCTAACTCATCACTCTTCCCCTGGTGCCTTCTCGTCTAAACTTTGCCAGATATCTGTAGACAACTTGCTGCGCCGTTTAGAGGCAAGGCGAGGTCGGTAGTAGCGATCGCTTCCCTGTTCCACTTCTTGCACAAATCCTTGTGCTATCAGGGTGTCTAGCTGTGTACGGGCAATATCTTCACCCGCGCCAGTATAAGCCACCACTTCCGCTAAGGATACGCTTTTGTGACGCATGATCCAATTGACGAGTTTCCGCTCTTGGTCGGGTAAACTCATCACATCGACCATACTCAGACCAATATCTGTCTCTTGTTCGCCAGATGTCGTTTCCTTAGTCATAGTCTTCCTTCCTTGACTTTAAGCCAATTAATGTTGAAAGCGATCGCTCCTATGCTCATCACTTAGATTCATCCTCTGTCTTCTGTCGCTTGTTCGCCCTTTGCTGCAACTGCTGGAAGTAGTCTTCTTCAGATGAGTTAACTTCTTGGCTTACCTGTGAATCCTCTTCGATCTCAGCTACGCCTTCAGTTTGTCCGTTAGCGTCCAAATTCTTCAGTTGCACTCGTTGCTGCAACTGCTGGAAGTAATCTTCTTCAGCGGTTTGGGCGTCTTGGCTTACCTGTGAATCCTCTTCCATCTCAGTTGCACCTTCAGTTTGTCCGTTAGCGTCCAAATTCTTCAGTTGCACTCGTTGCTGCAACTGTTGGAAGTAGTCTTCTTCAGCAGTTTGGCCGTTTTGGCTTACCTGGGTATCTTCTTCGATCTCGATTGCCGCTTCACGCCCGTCTGCATCCCAATTCTTCAGCTTCGCCTTTTGCTGCAACTGCTCAAAATAATCAATTTCTTCAGTTATTACAACTTGGGGTGAAACTGTGGCTTCTGAGGTGTGTGTATTTGATTCAATTTCGACATCGCTGCGCCGATTTTTCCGATTTTTCGCCTTTCGCTGCAACTGCTGCAAGTAATCGTCGGTTTCTTCAGTTATTACAGGTACAGAGGCGGAAACTGTCACGTCTGATGTCTGTGTATTTGATTCAATTTCGACATCCCTGTGCCGATTTTCCGCCTTTTGCTGCAACTGCTGCAAGTAGTCGTTGGTTTCATCAATTATTACAACTTGGGGTGAAACTGTTGCTTCTGATGTCAGTGGATTTGATTCAATCTCGACATCGGTGTGCCGAGGGCGCAAATTTTTCCCCTGTTGCTGCAACTGCTGCAAGTAGTCGTCGTTTTTTTCAGTTGTTTCAATGACTTCGGATGCAGGCGTAGGTTTTGCCTTAGATGAGGTGCCGCCTCGACTTCTGAAATTTTTTGCCTTTTCCTGCAACTCCTGAAAATAGTCAGTTTCTGTAATTTCAGCTACCTGGCGCTCTTTCTTTTCTTCATCAATCTCAATATCGATTTTCAAGAAACCCTTGACACTTTTATAGATTGCCTTGGCGTAGCCTCTTTCTACGATCAAAACACCGCCAGCTGTCGCCACTAGTGCCAATACTGGCGGTATTAGCGGTATCCATCCAGCTTGGAGAAATAAAACGTAGCAAGTTCCATACAAAACGACTATTGCTACGCCTCCAGCAATACCAAGCAGCCAAGGACGGCGAATGCGCCATGCTAGAATGCCTCCCGCCAGCGACCAACCCCAAATCCAGAAAAGTTCGCCCCACTCATTCCAGTACCAAAATAGGGGTCGTTTATCCAGCACTGCGCTAAGGATTTGACTGACAACTTGAGCGTGAATGGTCACTCCGGGCATTTTCTGGGTGCCTTCTTGAGCAGCACTGTAAGGCGTGTTAAAGTCGTCATTTACGCTGGTTGCTGTGTAGCCAACCAGGACAACTTTATCTTTTACTAAAGCCGGATCGACTTTACCCTTGAGTACATCTGTGAGCGTTACTTTGTTGGCTGGCTCATTTGCAGAGCGATAATTAATTAGCATCTGCACACCTTCCATATCGGCGTTCCGATATCCGCCAGCATTTTTGTCGGGGCTTTTGAATACGGTTGAGCCGATTTTCAGGTTTCCATCGGGTGTAGGTTCCGCTTCAATTCCCTCAGCTTGCAGGTAAATTAGTGCTAGGGACATATCCAAAGATGTCAGTTGCTCTTCGGGATCGCTGCATAGGTGAGCATTCTCTAGGGGAACTTTCGGGACTGGAGGACTTGCAACTAAGAGACTGCGGCGCACCCATCCATCAGGCTCTTTGACAAAATCAGCAAATCCAACTTGCTCTGGCGGGATGCTAGGTGGCGGCGGAAATCCTGCTTGTTTACCGTCACTCAGTTGGCAGATAGTTATAATGCGATCGCTTCCATTAAGCACCTTCAATAACTCTGCATTTCCCTCTTTAACGGGAACATCCCGAATAATATCTATACCGATGGCTCGCGGTTCATACTCGTCTAGTTTCTGCAAAACTCTAGCAATTGTCGCATCAGACAAAGGCCATCCCTTCTCCGCTTGGATGTCTCCCTGGGTGATTTCCACCAGCAACACGCGCTTATCTGGCCCTTCATCAGGACGCAGACGAATTAGCTGGTCAAAAGCACCAAGCTCTTGTCCCTGGAGCATTCCCAGCGCTCTTGCTCCTACTACCAAGCCTGTAATTACAACGCTGGTGAGAACTACCTGTCCGCCAAAGTTTAATGCTGTTGTGCCGACGTTGGTGTTTGATAACAGTGAGCGAATTTTTGAGTTAAGCCTAGAAATCATATAATTGCCACCTCCTCTCTAGGGGCTAGAGTGTCAATTGTCGCTCAATCTGTCGCCTTTACAGATAAATTCAAAATTAAGATTTTTTCTGCCCCAATGTATTTGGCAAAGCTGATTGATGAGCTTCTGCGTCGCTCTTAAATTTTATTTCTCCAAGATTACAAAAGTTAATGAAGTTTTGGACAAATAAATGGATAAGTCAATTAAATTTTCAATGAAGCAGAAGAAAAAAGGCTGACATGAGGGATAATTTATAGCAGTTATAACACTGAAATCTTCCCAATAGGCTAAAAGTAAAAAAATCAAATTAAAAACCAGACAACAGCGATCGCATCTTTAAATTTTCTATCTTATTTCCCAGGAAAGTAGAGAAACATTGTTGAAGATAAAAGAGTCTCTATTTACAAATTACAATGTCCTAGTCAAGTTTTGCCCTACAGACCGCAAAGCCTATGCTTTGAAGACGTGCTGCAAGACGTGTAAAAGTGCTACAACTTGAAAAAAATATATGTTGAACAAATCTTCTGTACATTTCACGACACTTTCCTTAGCCTTATCTGTGGGACTAACGCTGTACGCCAGCATTCCCGCCACAGCAGAATCGCCACAAACACCGATACGGCAAACAACCCCCAACCGTGGGCAAATCCGCTCAGGTCGCCTGAGATTCAGATTGCCAAAAGTCGGCGCGCCCCGTACTAGAGAACCGGGAGCATCGCGTGGTAGCTCAAACTGTAGCAATCAAGAAAAATCCGTAATGGCATTATTGCCAAATACTAATGTGGGATTGACTCTAGCGGAGCGTCCGACCTTATTTGTTGCTATTCCTTCTAGTAGCGCCCAACAAGCGGAGTTTACGCTGCATGACGAGGAAAACCAGCAGGAGGCACTATACAAAACAAAAATTCCCATTCCTAGCACTGCTGGTATTGTTAGCATCAGCCTTCCCTCAGACGCTGATTCTCCACAGCTGGAAGTTGGTAAAAAATATCGTTGGTCGTTTTCAGTTATTTGTGACGCTGAGGATAGGGCAGCAGATATTTTTGTAGAAGGGTGGGTGCAACGAATGGAACCAAGTGCCACCTTAGTTAAGGATTTACAGAAAGCAACAGAACGTGATCGCCCAGTCTTGTACGCTGAGGCTGGACTGTGGCTCGACACAATCGCATCTCTAGCTGATTTACGCAACGCTTCTCCTAACGATTCCAGCTTAGTAACAGACTGGGAAGACTTATTAAAAGCCGTTAATCTTGGCAAAGTTGCTAAAGAACCTTTAATTAAGTTAGAAACCAACACAAGTTCCACGCCCTAGCCATTGAAATGTTGTCAATTTTGTAGGGGCATGGCAATCAAAAAGCCCCTACAGCCAACCAAAATCAACGTTACAAAATTTTCTTTTAATAAATGAAACCATCCTGCTAGATAGCAAGCCAATGACGGAGCCAAAGCCCCAGACGATGGTGGGGTGGGCTTCTTTTATTTTGGGCTTACCGGACACATCATTCCTGATGCTGAATCTTACTAATTTCCGTCACCCAACTCCGGCGGTCATTATGTTCCAAGTTGAGGATGTCTTCTAAAGACCAGTGGAAGTGAAAAGCAATTAAGGCTACCTCCTCGCGCAGCGCATCAGAGGGGTAGCCTAAGATTCCCCCGCTAGAGAAAGCTCCACCTGAAATTGACTATTGCACGTAGGACACTGAACTGGAATGTAAACATCACCTTGTTGGTTGATGCGATTGTAAAACTCCCGCAAGTACGCCAAATCTAGAGAAAAAAGATTCTCCAATAATTCAGGAGTTACCTTTGATAATTCGCCTAAACGAGTAATAGTTCGCGAGAGCATCACCAAAACTGCATAAGCGGGATTATCCTGCACCCCCCGGTCTTTTTGGACAAACATTTCATCTTTTGCAGTTGCTAGACGCATCACGCCTTGGCGATGAACGCCCCCGCTTGCATCCACCAATCCTCTAGGAAGGATAAATTCAAATTCCGTATAGAGTATGCGATCGCTGTCCATCTCGTCGGGTTACTCAAAATCAGGAGTCAGTGCAGGATTGGGTAACGGGTTTGTCACCACTTTCGACTCAGCATTTTCCTGCTCTAGTTCATTAATCTGACGATAAAATTTTTGGAGATAATTCAAATCACAAGCGAAAAAACCTTCAACAACTGAAGGCGTAACCTCTTCCAAGGCTCCCAATCGAACGATCACGCGGGCTAAAATAATTACTGTAGCGTAAGCAGGATTTGATTTAACGCGAGGGTCGCGCAAGGGGACAATTTCGTCCATTGCTCTCGACAAACGCATTACGCCTTTGCGGTGAATGTTGCCATCACTATCGAGATACCCCTTTGGCAAAGTAAATTCAAACTCAGTTTGAATCATTCGTTACTACATTAATCCGTTTTAAATCTTCAACAGTCACTTCTATCTCTTCAATCTCCATATCGCCCCCAACAGCATTAACATCTGCAATTTTATAGCTAGTCGGCCATGCTCGTTTAAACTCAAATCTAAACTGCTCTTGGGCTGCCTGATTATAGATTACTAAAGAGCCATCGCGCTGTTGTTTACCCCAATTTCCGTCCTGCACAGCCTGAATCCAGTTCCACAACGTCATCGAACAAGTCAGACCCCGGCGCAAGGTAATATTGCTGTAACTAACATTACCAGGAATTTTTGTTCGGACAACTCGACCCTGAGATTCTCCATCTTTGCCCCACTTCTGAGGTGTCACCTCGGAGATTTCTATCACCTGTTGGGTAGACTTAAAACCGCTACAATCCATAAAATAGCCGTCTACCGCATCATTGCTTCCATCGAGTTTTAGTTCCAGGTAAAATCGGCAAGTTGTGAGAATTTCAGGAAAGTCTGTCACAGTTGATACCGCCTTACAACCAATTCACTTTCTATTATATAAATCACTGACTGGTGAAATGGAGCGCGATCGCATCTCACCAGAGCAGTTTTACATTGAGTATATTCTTTCTACGCCGATACAGTAAACTTCATCCGCTCGTAATTAAGCTTAAGCGTCCAAGTTTCCAGTTCGCTACTCCCTGCGTCCCGCTTAGGAACATCAAAACTATTGGGAAGCACCCCTACAAAGCTGTACGTTAACCCCACCTTCCCCTCTGAACCGGAGTAATAGACATTAATTGTCATTTCTTTACGTAAAGTTCGCGCTTTTGCAGCTTCCCCAAGGTTTGCTTTCGAGGCACAATCCTTGTACCACTCCCAAAGCTTATCGTCATTTCCGCCCTGATGCGCTCCTGGCACTAAAACTAGCGTTATCTCCCCATACTTCGGTTGACTCGGAACACTGAGAACCAGCGATTTTCCTTTCGGGCCAGAACCGATGGCATTATCAGCACCCTTTGGGGACATATCTACTGACATTCCACTAACTTCTTTGATAATGATGTCTTTGATATCACCAATTGTTACATCGTAGTTATCACTAGATAGTAACTCAACAGCATCAGCCATAAATAACCTTCCAATCGATTACAAAGTACCAAGAAATGATTGCGATCACTTCTTAAAGCGAACAAAATTAAGAGTATTGTCTCAAACACCCAGACTTAGATAGATCAAGCTGGATCGAATTGGTCAACCTGTAGCGTAAAGGTCTCTTCAAGCAACCCACCGTCTGCACTGAGTTTCCCGATTTGATATTTACAAATCCAAACTCCGCTCATCTTCCACGAATCCACCATTTCACCGGCTGAGTTATAGGATTTAATTACGCCTTCTGCCATCCTGGCGCTCGTGGGAAACCCCCCACCATCCTCTGCTTTTGGCATACACTGTAACAGCCACTTTCTCATCAGCGAGCTAGTGCTTTTTGCATCTCCACTAGCTAGGGTTACTAAAGTGATTTGAACCGCTGCTTCCCTTTTCTTAGTAAGAGTCTGCCGTACAGAGCCCTTGGCACCTGACATTAGGGCATCACCATGTTGAACGTCAGTCTTATAAGCTGGCAAGTCAACACTTTTAAACTGTAGACCGTCACCGACTCCCTTGATTTCTAATTCAAAATTCTCAACTGTAATAATAGCCATTGTTCAAAACCTCCTTACAAATTTTTTCAATATTCAGTTTAGATATCAGCTCTAGGGCTGATATCTAAACTAACGACTCTAACCTACTGGTTAGGAGACCACTGACTGATGCGGAAGATCACAAATTCCGCTGGTCGGACTGGACAGACACCAATTTCGACATACAGACGACCCAGCATTATTGTCTCGTGGGTGTTGATACTGGCATCGCACTTCACGTAGAAGGATTCACCAGGCGAACCACCGAACAACGCCCCTGCACGCCACAGCCGTTCGAGGAAATTGCTAACTGTGCGGGTAACTCGCGCCCACAAATCTTGATCGTTAGGCTCGAACACAACCCACTGGGTACCGATTTCAATCGAGCGCTCGATGTAGCTAATCAGACGGCGGACGCTGATATAGCGCCACTGGACATTAGCGGGTTCTACCAGAGTGCGTGCGCCCCAAACTTGGAAGCCTCGGTTGTAGTTTGCGAAGTTGCGGATACAGTTAATCCCCACAGGGTTCAACAGTTCCTGTTCGCGGAAGTTAGTTTCGTAGGCTAAACCCAAGACACCGCGAGGAACTTCGTTGGCGGGTGCTTTGAAAACGCCACGAGTCTCATCGGTGCGGCACCAAATCCCCATCATGTGACCGCAGGGGGGAACCAAAATCGGTCGTCCGGCATTGCGTGGGTTCGCCACTTTAATCCAGGGATAATACAACGCCCCGAACATGGAACGACGATTAAAGTTATTTAACCACTGAGCTACGTGCTGAGGCTTTTGTTGCTCAGGGGGTACAGGCTCACCGCCTCCCTTGCAAGGTGGCGGGTCGAGAACTACCATGCGGTAGTTGGGGCTGGGTGCGTTGTTTTCGCACATACTAACCATCATTTCCATGATGCCGTGAACCTGATCCAAATCCAGCAGACCGCGTTGGTATGCCAGCATTAAATCTGGACAAGCAATCATGGAAACTTCGTCAATTTCAAAAATCCCTTGTACGCCCGTGCGGTCATCACGCGCCCCATTCACATCCCGTGGAAAGCGCTCGCGGCTAGAAATGACGGGTGGAGGGCTGACTTCATAGGTGCCGTTGACAGGTCGCCGAGACAAGGGTTGCCCACTGGTGGACATATCGGTTACGGACAAAAATTGAGATGCCTGCTGGTCGCCGATACCTTCATTGATTGCAGTGACGACATAGGTACCGACTTGCGCCTCGACATCCGGGTTCATTGTCAGGTGGGTATACTCTTCGAGTTTCTCGCCACCGCGACTAATAATGACTTTAAAATATTCCCCTGTGTTGAGGGGGGGTTCTGCCTCTGGGTCTTCAGGGGCTTTGGGTTCATCGGGGAGGATTGAAACATTGACTCGTCCACCGGATAAGGCAAGAGCTGAGCTGTCATCCTCTTCGCCTTCCGATGGCTTAATAGCAAACATCAAAGAGGGACGATTTCCAGAGGTTCTAAGCTTTGTGGCTGTTTCCTCTGGTGCAGGTGGTTCTGAACCGGGGAGTTTGGTACCAATGCTAGTCACCCAACAGCGTCCACCGCCGTTCATAAACCAGCCATTGACGGCAAAGGGGAGATAGGCGTTGAAATCTGTGTAACCATCGGAGCCTTGTTTGCCAAAATATTCTAGGAATTGGCTCCAATTGGTAATCATCATGGGTTTGAACAGTTCGGCATCACCGCGTACATCTTCGGTAAAGCCAACAAACCCAGCAACACTCATACTTACGCCTTCAATCGGGCGGCTGCCACGGTCTACTTCTTCGACGTAGACACCAGGAGCAAAATAATCCATCGGCATGGCGTAGTCTTCCTTTTTTGGGTGGGGGGTAATGGGCGCGAGGAGTTATGAGTTATGAGTTTTGAATTCAAAACTCATAACTTTTTCTCGCTTCTTTACTACTTCTTTAGGTGTGTTCGGTTCTTGTAAGGTGAAGGGAACCGTCACTGTCACATATAAGGCTGGACGTAATGGGACACCCAGCGCACTCCATAAAGCTGCTGCTTCAATAAAGCCAATGGCAGAAACAATCATTGACAAGTTGCCATGACCGCGTAGTGCTGGAACCAGCAACTCTTCTGCTATCGGGCGATGAGGCAACAGCATTGTTAATGCTTCTGAGAGTAGACGTTGTTCTCCCAAGGCGGTACAGTCCCAGGCACTCACCAGGAACGAGATATCAAACCATAAGGGGGAACCGTTAAGAGTGCCTGTATGCGTTTTTTCCGGGTTAAGCCTGCGGTCTACCTGACCGTTTTCCCCGATGTTGTAGCAGTACAGGTTCAGCGCTGGCCTTATATCCTGCCGCATACCAGGGTGGTTGAAATCTATTTGCTCTGTATTGAGCAGAGAAGTCCCGCCAGCCAGGATTTCTGCCAAAGTCTGGGCAGTAGCAGGGATCATAAGACTAGATAGATGCTTAGGCTGTATAGGTCTAGATTAGGTAGACACATCTAGAGTGTTTATTAGACTTTGGTCGAAACTTTAAAAATTGTGTGTAAATACGCGTATTTACGGAACTCTGGGACTAAGCTAGATGAGTCATTTACTTCTCAGGGATGATGACAAGTTCCGCAGGCTGAATGCCCTACTGGGTGCTGCACCCTATTCCACACTGCTGATTTATCGTGTATGTCGGGGAGTTACAGATGAAGGTTGGTATACAAAAGTTGGTTCGCGAGGTGCGTCCACCTACCTCCACAATCGGTTCACTGGGTACACCGTCGTCTGCCGATGTTAGAAGTATTTGCAAGCTGCATATTGAACAGTTAGCGGTGCAAGTGCCGATTGTGGCAGCTTGGATTGTCTACGAGGATTCTGATACGGGGATGCGCCAATTTGTTGCTCATTATACACAGCAGCAGGGCAGTATTTACGCAGGCTTTCCCCATCCCCTTTCTGTGGTGTGGTGGGAAGATTGGTTGCCAGATGCGATCGCGCGTGTATTTACCCCGCGTCGGGATACGGTACCATGTCCCTACAATGCTTATGTTTGCGCTCTTAGTCAGCATAGCTCTAGGCCTGAGTATCTAATGCTATGGAGCGAATATTCTCTATCTGTTCATCAGCAGGAGTGTATAGAGCAACAAGCTCAACTACTTAGTCACTACTTGGCTATGTTTCGCGAGTGTTCTCGTCAAAAAGCTGAGATTCAGTTACTTGAGCAAGTGTTACGCCGTGCAGAACATCAACTGCGAAATCCTTTAGCACTGATTAGTCTTTATTCGGAAAATTTATGCCGGGGGTTGCAATCTGGAGGCTTGCAAGAACAGGCTACGATTATTCGGGAAACTGTGGATGATTTGAGTGCTAATTTAACAGATTTGGTTTACTGTGGACAGCAGGCAAAATTGCGCGTAGCGCCTTATGACCTGCGGGAAATTTTATCTGACAGCATTCAGGGTTTGCAACCGTGGTTAGAGGAAAAACAAGTAGATATCTGCTATCCGGATAAACCTGTGATTGTGGCGTTGGATCGGTGGCAGATGAAGCAGGTTTTTGACAACTTGTTAAGTAATGCAATTCATTTTAGTCCGGAAGGAGGGGTAGTTACTTGCAACTGGCAAGTTTTTGCAATGGAAGTGATAGTTGAAGTGAGCGATCGCGGGAGCGGACTTTCCCAAGAAGACCTGAAACAAGTATTTACACCGTTCTACTCTAAGCGTCCGGGTGGTACAGGTTTGGGGCTAGCGATCGCTAAAAAAATTATCCTCGACCATAAAGGGAGCATTTGGGTAGAAAATCTCTCAGTCGGCGGCGCACAATTTTCGTTTATTTTACCTCGAAATAATTAAAAACAAATTTTGTCAGTTCTTTGTTGCCCGTCAAGGGTTGAAAGTTGGATTGAAAAGTTCCAACTCTTATCTTATCGATAACTAATGAGCCATGAATAACCAGCCAATTTCTATTTTGTTAGTGGATGATGAACCACGCTTTCGTCAAGGGTTAAGAACTTTACTAGGATTCTTAGGTACTAACGACTCTTTAAAATTCGATGTTGTTGGCGAAGCTGCTAGTGTAGAGCAAGCATTAAAATTAACTGTAGAACAAAAACCAGCGATGATTTTGCTGGATATGGAATTGCCACCAGGGGATGGAATTACTGCCTTGCTGAGTCTCAGAGAAATGTCCTATAAAGGGAAAGTGCTGGTTCTCTCAGGACATCGGGAAGACGAATGGGTATTTCGAGCAATGCAAGCAGGTGCTTGCGGCTATGTGTTTAAAGATCGCGTAGCTACCCAACTGTGTGAAGCAATTACCACAGTAATGAAAGAAGAAGTGTATTTATCGCCAGAAGTTGCAACCTGCTTTTTCCGTTTGTTTAACTTTTATGCAGGGCGCTCGTTGAGCGCAGGTAAAGCTATTCACCTAACTGAACGAGAGCAAGAAGTTCTACACTGGTTAGTTGAAGGATCTTCAAATGAAGAAATTGCCCGGCATCTTTACATCACAGTTGCTACAGTCAAAGCTCACCTGACAGCTATATTTGAAAAATTAAGTGTCACGAGTCGCACACAAGCAATTGTAAAAGCCTTAAAACTTGGATTAGTTAGTGCTTAAGGCAAGAGATTAACCATCCGTTTAGAAACTAAAATTTTAGTCTTGGCTGAACTTCGAGAAAAATAAACTAAGCTATCCTAAAAGCTTACCGCTGACTGCTAAAAGCTATTTTATGAGCAATTACTTAGCGATCGCTACTGTCACCGCTGCCTTGCAAAGAACTTTGCAGGCTGTAGTACAAGTAGACGTAGATGGCGCAAGAGTGACAATGGTACGACCTAGTAACTTGGGGAGTGGCACGCCAGAAACAGGAGTGAATCTGTATCTTTATCAAGTGACGCTCAATTCCGTGTGGCGAAACAACGCTGATGTGCGGAATCGCAACCGTAAAGGAGAAATGGCCAAGCGATCGCACAATGCCTTAGATTTGCATTACATGATCAGTTTCTATGGCAATGAAGTTGAGTTAGAACCGCAACGACTTTTAGGCAGCGTAGTCCGTACCCTCAAGGATCAATCGACTTTGACACAGGAGATGATTTGGGACACAATCGCCGATTCTAACTTTACCTACTTGGCTGACTCTAACCTCTCCGAACAGGTAGAAGAAATTGACTTTGTGCCGATGGATCTATCTTTAGAAGATTTATCCAAAGTTTGGTCGGTATTCTTTCAAACTCCCTACACCCTGTCAGTCGCCTACCGCGCTACTGTAGTGATAATCGAAGGGGAAGAGTCAGCCCAAAAAGCGCTACCAGTGCGCGACTACAACTTTAGCGGTGTGATGCCGTTCCCAAATCAGCCAGTGATAGATCGGGTTGTGTCCCAAGCTGGAAGGTTTCAGCCGATCTCGGCAGACAGCACATTGGTGATATGGGGTAAGCATTTGAAGAGTAGTATTACTCAAGTGCGCTTGGGTGAGGTGGAGGTGACACCCTCAGAGGTTCAGGATAACCAGATTGTCTTGTCCCTCTCCTCGTTCCCTGCTTCTTCCCTACAGGCAGGTGTACAAAGTTTGCAGGTGATTCACCGCATCTCAACCGGGACAGAAGCAGTATCGATGGGAGTTGAGTCAGCAGCAACTTCTAGAGGCAACTCGACACCAACATTAAGCTTACAGCGAAGTCTCCAACGCGGTGTGGAGTCAAATGTTGCACCTTTTGTGCTGCGTCCAACCATAACAGAGGTTAGCGTCTCAAATATACAAGAAAGTAGAGATGAGTTGCACTCAGCTGATGTGATAGTGCAAGTCAATGTCACCATTGGCAACAAGCAGCGAGTGGTTATGGCGCTGAATGAACGGTCAATTAATAATCCTGTGGCTTATCTTTTCGATGCCTTGCCACGTCGAAATGATACTAACCTGGTGACTGTTCCGGTGCGAGATGTGAAGCCTGGGGAGTATCTGGTGCGTTTGCACGTAGATGGGGCAGAAAGTCTGCTGAGTGTAGATATGGACAAGGGCAGCCCAACATTTCAGCAGTTTATTAGTCCGAAGGTAATAATTTCATGAATGTCACGGCTACTAACAACTTGCAGCAAGCTAACCAGCACTCCTTGATGGCAGCACTGGCTCCGGTGCATCAAGCGTTACAACGTCAAGCGCGGCTGGCGCAAGGGAAGCCGGACAAGGAACAGGAGGAAGAATATTTTTCGCCTCGAAATGGGCTTTCGCCTCATGGGGCATTGGAGAAGCTTTGCACAACTTTTGGGCTGTCGGATTTTGAGCGGGATGTGCTGCTGTTGTGCGTTGGGATGGAACTTGATGCTAGTTGGGCTAGCTTGTGCGCGATCGCTCAAGGTGTCCAAGAGCGGGTGTATCCTACTTTTAGTTTGGCTCTAACAATTTTACCAAACCCGGAATGGAGTGCTTTAACGCCTAACGCTCCTTTACGTCGGTGGCGGCTGCTTGAAGTTGGATCGGGGAATGCACTCACCACTGCACCCCTGCGAATTGACGAGCAGATACTGCACTATATTGCTGGCGTGCAGCATCTCGATGAGCGACTGATGGGCATTGTGGAGCCTGTCGCCGCTGTTAACATTTTAGTGCCGTCGCACCATCAACTAGCTCAAAGGCTTGCTCAGACATGGGTTGAGGCATCACAGGAAGCGGTTTTACCGATTATCTGTTTGTGTGGCGACGACGTTGCCAGTATGCAAGCGATCGCTTTGAAAGCCTGCGAACTTTTAGAAATGAATCTGAACGCCATCTTTGCCAGCACTGTTCCCACTGGCATCAACGAACTTAATAACCTAATGCGACTGTGGGAACGGGAAGCTGTTTTGAGTAATAGTGTGCTGTTACTGGAATGGGACGAAACCGATGCAGGGGAGGGACTGCGAGAAAGCGCGATCGCAACTATGGTAGAGCGCATCCGTTCTCCATTGGTAATTATCAGTCGCGATCGCCGCAAACAACGTCAGCGTCCCCTAATCGCCATTGAAGTTCCCAAAGCAACCCCGAACGAACAGCGAGCAATTTGGCAAGCTGCCTTGGGCGATGCAGCCATTAGCTTAAACGGACACGTCGAAACCTTAGTTTCCCATTTCACCCTCAGCGCCACCACAATTTACGCTGCTTGTGCAGAAGCAAAAGGAAAGCTTGCAACTCAGGCAGAAGCAGAATCCCCGATTCACAATCAATTATGGGATACTTGCCGCATTCAAGCGCGATCGCGTCTCAATGACCTGGCTCAACCGATTATCCCAGGAGCCAGTTGGGATGAGCTAGTATTGCCAGAGACACAACGCCAAGTTCTGCGCGATATTGCCGCCCACGTCCGCCAACGCGCCAGGGTTTACGAAAGTTGGGGATTTGCCGGGAAAGGCGGACGCGGCTTAGGCATCAGCGCTTTATTTGCTGGTGCCAGCGGTACAGGTAAAACAATGGCAGCAGAGGTAATAGCTGGAGAATTGCGGCTAGACCTTTACCGCATTGACTTGAGTTCCGTCATCAGCAAATACATCGGCGAGACAGAGAAGAACTTGCGGCGCGTATTTGACGCTGCTGAAGCTGGTGGGGCAATTCTGCTATTCGATGAAGCTGATGCTTTATTCGGCAAGCGTTCTGAGGTCAAAGACAGCCACGACCGTCATGCCAATATTGAAGTCAGCTACCTGTTACAGCGTATGGAATCATACCGAGGTTTGGCAATTCTCACCACCAATCTAAAAGGTTCGCTGGATCAAGCTTTTCTGCGCCGGATTCGTTTTATCGTCCAATTTTCCTTCCCTGATGCTAATCAGAGAGCCGAAATATGGCAACGCATCTTTCCCAGTAAAACACCAACACAGGGGCTAGAGGCACGTAAATTGGCACAGTTGAATGTCGCTGGCGGTAACATCCGCAATATTGCTTTGAATGCAGCTTTTATCGCAGCTGATGCGGGGGAGGCTGTGGGTATGAAACACGTTTTACAAGCTGCCAAGAGCGAATATGTAAAGCTAGAAAGACCTCTGACGGATACGGAAGTGAAAGGCTGGGTGTAAGGAGAGGATGCGATCGCTTACTTCTTAAAGATGACAGATATTTCAAATTTCATTTTTTAGAAAGATGTAGAACGTTAAATTTTATTAGGGTGTTTACTACTACCTCAAAACAATATGTAACACTAGAAAAATTATTGATCTCGCTAAATATGAGAGATTCAGCTAAAAACCCCATATTCCTTCTTTAAAGGCATAAGCTAGTAAAGGAAAGAAAGAAGCGATCGCTTAAATAAAAATATAATCTTTAAAGAAAGCGATCGCTAATAACTGTATACATCCTTTGAAAATTTACAACCCAGGAATTTCTGATAATTCACCCTCCAATTCTTCCACAACAAAGCCAGTAACCGCATTCCATTCTTCCACGGTGAAGCTATAGCCAGATTCTTCAGCCATCTTGACAAATGCTTCCAAATTAGGTGCAGAGTTAAGCTTCTCCTTTAAAGCCGGGTCAGCTTGAACAGCTTTGAAAAGTTTTGTAACTTCTTCTTTTGCCATAAATCCATATTTCCATCGCGCTAAATCAATGTTACTTTAACAAATTGAGGAGATATTTTGAGCAACAGCTTCGGCAAAATCGGAGATTCACAAGCGGGACTCGTGTTCGAGGGATTGGAGAGGAGAAAAAACTATTACTAATAACCAATTTAAAATCCTTTCATCCAAAATTTAAAATCCCATAGTCCACCTATTTATTATTCGGAGAGTTTTCGGTGGCGCTGACAAACATTCCCAAAATTTTACTTAGAGAGTATCTGAGCAGAAATGCACCTCCAATCAGGCTTACCCAATACAATTGGTTAAGCCGATACCAATGGCTGGCACCAATAGTTGATGAAATCAAAACCGAACTAGATCCGCCAACCCCAGAAGAACAAACCGCCCTTGTTGACGCACCGCCACAATTTACCGCGCCAGTCCACTCATTTGAATCCCACTACTCAATTGAATCCCACTACAGATACTATCGTTGCAAGTATAGCGATCCCTTAGCCTGTAACTTGCCGCAACAGACCCTCCAGCGAGAGCCAACAGCCAAGTATTGTTTAGAATGCGGTTTTCCAGCTACCTTACCGGAAAAAAGTGAAATTCGGGGACGGCGCGGCAGATATCGAGTAGAAACTTTAGTCGGAAAGCGCGGTATGGGCCGTCTGTACCAGGGAACCCAACTTTCCGATCAGCAGCCGATTGTCATTAAAGAATACCTGCTCCCCAACCGTTCCTTCAGCCAAGAAGAAACCCGCCAGCGCAAGCAAACCTTTGAGCTAGTAGCAGGTTTGAGTCTAGCAGATGGAAGAGTTCAGGATTTGCGCCTGCGTCAGCCTTGGGATGCCATTTCTGACGGGCTTGAGGAACGCTGCTACCTCATTACCAACGGCAATTTAGATACATCCCCAACCCTCAGCGCCTACCTGTCCGCCAGTGGTGCGATGACCAGTTGGCAAGTGCGCCTAGTTCTCAACCAAGTGTTGCAAACCCTGGAATCTCTCCACGGTCAAAAGTTTAGCCTGCCTTCCGGCCAGGTGCAGCAGGGAATGGCTCATGGCAATATCAGCCTTGATAGTTTGCTATACGTAGGAGACAAGGAGAAATTTTTTATACATCTGTGCGACTTGGCTCTCTGGGAACGCTTGTTTGAGCCGCCAAACACCGAAATCATTATTCCCATGCCTGCCCAAGATTTAGTAGCATTGGGATATGTGGGCTTTTACCTGTTGGTAGGGCGATCGCTTGACCCTTCCCATCAGCTTATTGACCCCAGAGATGAGCGACAATGGCCTCCCGTAGAGCCTCACCTGAAGACGTTTATCCTTCGTCTTATCGGGCTAGATGTGACTTTTGAAAGTGCCGAAGAAGCGCGACTCGCTCTATTGAAATTGCCCCCAGATCAACATATTGATATTTTAGTTGTAGAAACAGCGTCACCAGAAGACGACCAAGCCAAGCTGCGTCGCCCTCCCTACTGGCTCTTTGGTATCCTGGGATTGAGTTTGTTAGGAATATTTGTTTGGGCGCTAATCCCCAAATCCCAAGCCGGAAATCTTACCGATAACGACTTTCTAACTTGCTGCATCAAGGACATCTCTGCTATTCCTGGTGGTAAATTTAATTACACAGCGGAAGAAGCGGGAACCTGGAGCTATATACTGCGACACGCAAACATAATATCCCAGGATAAAACTTTAGAAGAAAAGCTCCTAGAACGTCAGCCAAAATTACAGCTAAATTATCAACCAGAGCCTTCAGGAGAAGCAGCAATAGCAAAAGTAATGTCCGGAAAAGCAAACTTTGCCATCTCCGGTCTGGTTAATGAATTGGCACCAGAGCTGAAATCGAAAGAAGTTGCCTATGATGGTTTGGTAGTGTTTGTTGCCTTCAGCTATGCCAAAAGGGATAAGAGCCTTCCACAGGCTTTAAAAGGGCAGATTACTTTTGAGCAATTGCGTAAACTCTACACAGGCGAAATTACAAGCTGGAAACAGCTAGGCGGCCCCGATATACCAGTAAGACTTTATATTCCCAAAGAAACTGAGGCAGTACGAATCTTTGAGCAACGAGTCCTCAAAAATGACCAAGAAATTGCTTTATTTAGAAGATTAATTCAAAAAGGCGAGCAGCCACCACCTTTGTTTAAAAATCCGTACGCGCAAGAAATTAAACAGATGTCCACTTTTGAGACTCTGCGACAGGTGATTCGAGATTTCGAGGATGATGAAGTTGGGGGAATTGCTTTTGGTACGCTCAGCAAAGTTTTCGGTCAATGTTCAGCTTATCCTCTGGCTTTAATAGATAAAAATAAGACGGCGGTACAGGCTTTAATTCAAGACAACGGTAATCCCGTAAATCCCACAACAGACTTGTGCGATGATAAAGGAAGTTATCGCCCTAACGTCGAAGTTTTCAGAAATAGAAGCTATCCCTTGGGATATCCCATTGCTGTAGTTTATTCTGGAGATAACAGTCGTCCCCCGGTCGGTCAAAAGTTTGCTGAGCTACTGAGAACCCGCGAAGCACAACGCCTGCTAAGTAAAGCAGGCCTGGTGCCTTTGCAACCGCTACCACCAAATTAAAAATTAAAAATTCTTAATTTAGCTCAAATTCGACTTTCCGCTACTGATCGGCACTAAGGTAGAGGCATAAAATAGCAGTAAGGTTTGGGTTTTGGTTATGGTAAATTATCGTTTTCCAGAGGCGCAGAAGGATGCTGTAGCTAATCAGAGCATACAACACTCCCGAAGTGCGCTTTCAAAGACAGCAGCTAAAGTTCTGCAAGATCCTCTACTGCTGCGACAGCTTAGCGACCAAGTATACAAACTGATGATTGAAGATTTGCGCCGTCAACGAGAACGCAGTAGAAACTAAGGAGGATAATTTTGATGGCACTTCCATTGCCACAATCACAGCCATCTGTGTCAAATCAGAATAACGGACAGAATAAAAATGGCACAAGCACTCGCGAACTGAACTACGTTACAGCCAATCGCTTTTATGTAGAAATTCAGAGTAACATTACTGCCTGTTTCACAGAGTGCCAAGGCTTGGGTGTCACTATAAAAGCTGAAAAACGTTTGGAAGGTGGTGTCAACGACCAACAGAGAATTATTCTGGGTCAGGCAGAATTTTCTGATGTGACGCTCAAACGTGGCATCACAAATGATTTAACCTTCTGGAATTGGATTAGTAAAATATTGAGCGATGTTGGACGCAATAAAGGTAATAATTTGCCGAAAAAAGAACGCCGCAACGTCAATATTCTAGTTTTTAACCAGGCAGGAGAAACGATGCAGTGTTGGACGCTAATCGGTGCCGTTCCGGTTTCTTGGAAAGCACCAGCATTAAACGCCGATTCTGGCACAGTGGCTATTGAAGAGTTGACTCTAGCATACGAAAGTTTGCAAGTTGATAACTCCCGTGCTGGCGGCTCCTCGATTTCTGGCGGACGCGATAAATTGGGATACTTCGCCTAGTAATTAGCACAAATATATGGCGGAAATTCAAGACACCCACCCCCATAACAATCTTCCCAATGGAGAAACAACATCCCAGGAACCCCTTGGTTTCAAAAATCCCTTGCTTCCAGCTAATCCATTAGGACAAAATTTCATTAGCCGGAAATTTCTCTATCCGCTGGGAGCAAGGGCAATTACAGCATTTGATCCTTCGGTATTTTTTTCCCGTGAAATGCCGGATGAAGTGCCGCCGGACAATCCATTTGACAATTCACCCTTTTTCGCCGAATCCCAAGCCTCACAGTTGAGTAAATCGGTTGCAGCCTCTGATGGCATTACGTCAGCAGCAGCACCACCAGTCGTCGCGCAGCTAAAAGAATCCACGCTAATACAACCTCGATTGGAAACCGAAAAACCAGCTTCGAGGGCAGAAGTAATTAAGCCTGTAACTACACCGCAAGTAACTTATAAGATTAATCAAGGCAAGGAAGACAATTCCGGCCTTTTGTCTTCTACCACCACGCTTTCGGAAATGCTGCCAGCTACGATTACCGAAGTAACTCAAATACAACCACGATTAGAAAGTCAAATATCAACTTACAACTCTGAAGTAAGTCAGTCAATAACTGCACCACAAGTAGCTTCTATAACTCAAGAAAAACAAGAATTCGATCCTGCGACAACGCAGCAAGTTAGGATTATAGACGGAACTCAAATACAACCGCGTTTAGAAAATCAAATATCAACTGACAACCCTGAAGTAAGTCAGTCAATAACTGCACCACAAGTAGGTTCTATAGCTGAAGAAAAACAAGAATTAGATCCAGCGATAGTGCCGCAAATTACGACTACCGAAGCAACTCAAATACAACCGCGATTAGAAAGTAAAACACCAAATACAACCGAAGCAATTGAGTCGGGAATTACACGACAAGAAACCTTAGCGGTACCAAAAGCAGCAGAAGAAATTACAGATTCTCAGTCAGAATTTGTAGCCTTAGATTCTGTCACAAAGTCAGAGGAAACCCCACAAGTTACCACTACAGATGCAACTCAAATACAACCGCGGTTAGAAAGTGAAATATCAGCTGACAACCCTGAAGTAGCTCAGTCAATAACTGCACTAGAAGTAGCTTCTATAACTCAAGAGAAACAAGGATTCGACCCTGCGACAACGCCGCCAGCTACGACTACCGATGCAACAATCGTACAAGCGTTTAAAGAAAGTAAACCACAACCTGGAAACCGTGAAGTAATTGAGCCAATAACTTTACCAGAACTATCTTCTATAACTCAAGAGAAACAAGAATTCGACCCTACGACGACAACGCCGCAAGTTACGATTACAGACGCAGCTCAAATACAACCGCGATTAGAAAGTCAAATATCAACTGAGAACTCTGAAGTAATTCAGTCAATAACTGCACCACAAGTAAATTCTGGAATAACTCAAGAGAAAGAAGCATTCGCACCAACCATAAGTCCGGAAGTTACGATTACAGACGCAACAATTGTACAAGCGTTTAAAGAAAGTAAAACAGAACCTGATAACTTTGAAGAAATTGACACAGGGTCTGCACTAGAAGTAATAGAAAAAACAACTCAAGAGGAAGAAAAATTCGCAACTCTACCTTCTTCTACCACGCTTTCAGAAACGCCGGAAGTTACGATTACAGACGCAACAATACAACCGCGATTAGAAGAACAAACACAATTTATTAAAACAGAAGGACTTGAGTCATTAACAGTAACTTCACTACAAGTAGCTGCGGAAGTAACTCAAGAAGAAGTAAAATTCGCACCAAGGACAACGCCGCAAGTTACAATTACAGGCGCAACGCAAATACAACCGCGATTAGAAAGTCAAATATCAACTGACAACACAGAAAAAATTGAGTTAGTAGCTGTACCGCAAGTAGCTGATGAAGTAACTCAAGAGAAGGAAGATTTCGCACCAGCGATAACGCCGCAAGTTACGATTACAGACGCAACCCAAGTACAAACGTTTAAAGAAACAGAAAGACCAACTATAAAAACTGAAGGAATTGAGTCAGTAGCTGCGCCACAAGTAGCTGATGAAGTAACTCAAGAGAAGGAAGATTTCGCACCAGCAACAACGCCACAAGTTACGTTCGCAGATGCAATAGAAGGTCAAATATCGGCTGAGAATACAGAGGAGATTGAGTCATTAACAGTAACTTCACCACAAATAGCTGAGGGAGTAACTCAAGAGAAAGAAGAATTCGCACCAGCAACAACGCCGGAAGTTACGATTACAGACGCAACGGTACAACCGCGGTTAGAAAGTAAAATATCAGATGAGAACGCAGAACAAGTTGAGTCAGGAACTGCACCAGAGGTAAATTATCTAACAACTCAACCGAAGGAAGAATTCGCACCAGCAACAACGCCGGAAGTTACGATTACAGACGCAACGGTACAACCGCGATTAGAAAGTAAAATATCAGTTGAGAATACAGAAGGAATTGAGTCAATAGCTGCACCAGAACTAGCTGATGAAGTAACTCAGCAAAAAGTAGAATTTGTACCAGCAAAAACGCCGGAAGTTACGATTGCAGACGTAGCTCAAGTACAAGCGTTTAAAGAAACACCAACTACAAAAGCTGGAGGAATTGAGTCAGTAATTGCCCTTAAAGTAGCTTCGGAAGCAACTCAAGAGAAAGAAGCATTTGCCTCCGTAACAACGCCGGAAGTTACGATTGGAGACACAACGGGACAACCACGATTAGAAAGTAAAATACTAACTACAAAAACTGAAGGAATTGAGCCGGGAACTTCACCACAAGTAGCTTCTAAAGTAAATGAGGCTCAGTCAGAACTCGGAGCTTTAGCTTCTGTCACAATGCCAGAGGAAACGCCGCAAGTTACGACAACAAACTCAATTCAAGTACAAGCGCAATTAGAAACTCAAACACCAGCTACAACCGAAGGAATTGAGCGGGAAACTACACCAGACGCAGCACCCTTACCACTACAGCCAGCCGCAGAACAAACGAGTGAGGTAGCAGTGTTGTCAAACGTTACGGAACCGATGCCGTTTTCTGTAAGCCGGAAGGTAGAATCGGTAGAAATGCCAGCGATCGCTTCTGAGAAAACGCTTACCCAATCAGACATCACAGCCCCTTCTCTGGCATCTTCTGTCACGACACCAGATGTTCCGCTTGTACAACTTCTATCGGAACAGGAACCCAGGAAGGCAACAGAAGAAGCGGTTTCAGAAATCAATGCACCTTCTTCTGTTGTACCGATACCGACTCAACTGCATGAAAATTCGGATCTTCGGGTAGAGGAAGCGATCGCTCCCATATCCTCTGACACTTCTAACAAACAGGTGTCAAAAATTACAACGAATACCGAAATGGGCGTTGTACAACCTCTGTTAGATAACCAGTTGTCTGCACAATCCCAGGTGCCAACAGCTAGGGAAGATTTGGCTGACAAGGTGGAAGAAGCTGCACCCATATCTTCTGCCACAGATAACAAACAGGTGTCAGAAAGTACGCCCAATACACAAGCCAATATTGTCCAACCTTTAGGGGAAATAGAGCCTCGCCAGCAGATTGAAGAAATCCCTCAATTGCCTACAGTTTTGACAAATCTATCCATCCTCAGCCCATTAACTCAATCCAATTTGCTCGTTTCCAAATTTCCAGAACAGACAACTCTTAACGTTGAAGAATCCTTGCTCTCGCCTTCAAAGTTACCTGGGCGTATCCAGAGAATGCCAGAGGAAGGGGATAAGGGACAAGAATTTGGCGACTCGGAAGTAAAGCCGACAATTCAAAGAAGCGTTTCTTCCTCCTTTGAAGAAAAATTGCGATCGCAACAGGCGGGAGATTTACCAGAATCCAACCAATCTTCAATCCCCTTAGCAAAAGATTCTGCGATCGCTAAAACTATACCCACATCATGGTCTAGCATCGCCGATTTAATAGGCGAGGCTACATCAGACTCAAGCAACTCAATGATTGTACAACCCCTCTTAGAGGAGAGGGGTTGGCAAGAGCCGATTATTTCCTCGTCAGATTCCAGAAACTCTTACTCAACAGTTGATTCCCCACATACCGATAGGGCGAACGGTGTTATCCAAGCATATTCCAATACCTCCGGGCGCACATCAGCATCCGGGATGGAAGCTCTTAGACAGTTGATGGAATCATCTGGTGGTAGCAAAGTAGAGGCGCATCAGTCAGACGAAGATTTCTCAGAAGACGAAGGAGTTGATAACCTGGAGATTTTGGCTCGTGAAATTTACAGTTTTATAAAGCAACGGTTGGAGATAGAACGAGAGCGTAGAGGGAACAACTACTCCGGTCGCCTGCCTTGGTAAAGTTATACCATTTTGGATTTTGCAAAAATCGGATTAACTTTGCCTTTAATAATAACTGAATTAGGAAAGCCATAGGCAGTTTCAAACATTTGAATGTCGCACCGCTAAAAAAAAAATGCCAGTAGCATTACTTAGGAGAATATTATGTCCACTACTCGCCTAGTCAAAGCCAAACTTATTCCCAAGATTCCAGCGCAGGGTGTGGATACCATCGAATTTATGTTCAATCCCACCAAACTATCCTTCAATCGAAGCGTTCAAATTAATGCCTCTCAAGGAGCGCGGACTGGGAAGGGACTACCCAAAGTCAGCTTTCAAAGTATTGATCCTTACAAGCTCACCATCTCAGATATCCTGTTTGATACCTACGAAGAAGGCACAAGCGTTCTCTGGTACATCAACAAATTGAAAAAAGCTGTTGAGTTTCCCGATGGTCAAGAGGTTCCACCAGTCTATCTGTTTACTTGGGGCGCTCAGGAATACTTGCGTTGCTTTGTGCAACAATTGTCCTACGAACTGACCATGTTTCTGCCTGATGGTACGCCCGTGCGTGCTTCGGCTAACTTGACACTCCACGAGGTTGATATACTTATACCCCCAGGTAATCCGGAGGCTCCTTCTAGTGTGAACCGCACCGGGGATAGTCGGGAAAACCGCAGCAATAATCAGTAGTCTTTAAGGTCAAAACGCTAGCTATTCTTTAGATGGCGGAGGGATTCAAGTAGATAATGTCTTGAATTTTAGCCATTGATGGCGGCACTAAGCACGCTGCGGCTAAAGTCTTTGCTTCCCCCTTGGGATAGGTTATGAGGCGGTCGCCTCATAGTAGGCAAGGTGGGGAAGGGGTCAAGAGGGAGAAACCAGCCACGTCCACAACTGGGAAGATGTGAAATCAGCAACAGTGAATAATGCCCCAGATGCGTCGAGAATCTTGGGGTCGTGGGTGGAGGCAATGCCAATTGTAGTAATTCCTGCGCCTACAGATGAACGAATGCCAGAGGGAGAGTCTTCAAATGCGATCGCTTGTTCGGCACTCATGCCAAAATGATTCAGAGCCAGTTGATAAGGAGCAGGGTCAGGCTTGCCCGCTGTTGCTTCTTCAGCTAAAACAACTTTAGCGAAAGCATCTGTCAAGCCCAAAACTTTGAGCATGAATTCGGCATTCTTACGCGGAGCATTTGTAACAATAGCTCGTTGCAACTTCAATTCCTCCGTCCATGCCAGCATATCCAAAAGTCCATCCAGCGGCTTTAGTTCTGGTGCCAATTCCCGGAAATAAGCTTCTTTATCTTTTGCTAATTGTTCGCCTTCTGCTATCGACAGCTGCGGCAAGATATCTTGAATAATAACTGGGTTAAGTCGTCCGCTAATCCGGGTTTTGTAGAAAGTTTCGTCAATTTCTAAACCGTAGTTTCTCAATATTTCCTGCCAAGCCTTGTAATGGATTGGGTCAGTGTTTACGAGAGTCCCGTCCAAGTCAAATAAAATTGCTTCAAGCATAGTTTTCCAGGCGAGACGGCACAATAAAAGAATATCCCGATTTAAGAAGCAGCACAAATACAGCGATCGCAAAGCGGGATGCGTTCTGTCTGGCATGTATCTACACCTTTACCAATGTCATCAAACTTTTTGTTATACGGTGCTAACGGCTATACCGGAACCCTCATCGCCAAATTAGCGGTGCAGCAAGGGTTACGCCCTATCCTAGCTGGACGCAATACCGATAAATTGGAGCCGCTAGCGACATCGCTTGGTTTAGAACACCGCGCCTTTAGTTTAGACAATTCGGTTGCCCTGGATGCGGCTTTAGGGGATGTAGCAGCCGTACTGCACTGTGCTGGCCCCTTCTCCAAAACCTCACAGCCAATGGTTGAAGGGTGCTTGCGGACAAAAACTCACTACTTGGATATTACCGGGGAAGTCGCAGTCTTTGAGGCAGCGGCTGCCAAAGATGCTGAAGCCAAGGCCGCCGGAGTGATGCTGCTTCCTGGCGTAGGCTTTGATGTCGTCCCCTCTGATTGTCTAGCATCTTACCTCAAAGCACAGATGCCCTCAGCAACACATCTCGCCCTTGGTTTCACGGCAGGTAATATGTCGAGAGGAACTGCAACGACGATGGTGGAGGCGCAGGATAAAGGCGGTTTGGTGCGGCGTGGTGGGGTTCTTACTCCGGTTCCTGCTGCCTGGAAAACTCGGATGATTGATTTTGGACAAGGTGCAGTCTTAACTACGACAATTCCTTGGGGAGACGTATCTACAGCCTTTTACAGCACAGGGATTCCCAACATTGAGGTTTATACCGCTGTCTCCGAATCCGCTTATCGGGCTATGGTGGCAAGTCGATATCTCGGCTGGTTGCTGGGGTTGCCTATAGTACAGAATTTTCAGAAACGTCTAATTCAATCTCAAGCGCCAGGGCCAACAGATGCACAGAGAAAGGAAGGTGTAACTAGGCTGTGGGGAGAGGTGTCAGATTCTGGCTCAAGCAAGCGATCGCGGCTACAATGCCCGGAAGGTTATACTCTCACTTCAATGACGGCTTTGGCAATTGTAACCAAGGTGCTTGCCGGACAGGTGAGTGTAGGTTTTCAAACACCCTCTAAAGTTTATGGTGCCGATTTGATTCTAGAAATTGAGGGAGTGGTGAGAGAAGATATCAACTAGGCTAATGGCTAATTTTCCATTCCCCTCTAGACCTCTTATACTTCTCTCTGATGAGGGCTGTCAGTTTTATGCGCTGAATCCCCTCTGTTGGTTGCTGCTATTTAACCTTTTATGTTTTTATTTCTCTCGAAACTGCTACCGCTATTTTTCTACCCTTTGGGATTTGCCTGCGTGCTGATGGTTGTGGCACTTGTATTGTGGTGGAAGCGATCGCGCTGGACTCCTATACCGATTTCTTTGGCTCTGATTGCTCTACTGGTGGGGAGTAATGGCTGGGTGAGTAACGCTTTGATGCGAAGCCTGGAATGGCAAAATCTCCCAGCCGCAGAACTCCCATCGGCAGAAGCCATCGTCATCTTGGGAGGCGCTACTAAGCCAGCTTCGCCACCCCGTTCCGGTGTCGATTTGAGCGAAGAAGGCGATCGCGTCCTGTATGGTGCCGAGTTATATCGCAAGGGCAAAGCGCCTCTGGTAATTGCCAGTGGGGGACGTATTGACTGGCGACGATCTGGAGCGTCGGAGTCAGGGGATATGGCGGTAATATTGGAAACATTGGGTGTCCCAAAAGATGCTATTCTCCAAGATCCCACTTCGCTCAACACCTACGAAAATGCAGTGAATGTGCGGCAAATCCTGCGATCGCGAGGGATTGGTCGGGTATTATTAGTTACTTCAGCATTTCATATGCCGCGATCGCTGCTGATTTTCAAGCGTCAGGGAATAGAAGCGATCGCAGCACCTACCGACTTTCTGGTAACACAAGCCGAATTACGCGAACCCAACAGCAGCATCCAATCTACAGTGCTGAATGTTCTACCAGACGCGGAAAGGTTACAGCGGTCAACCAGAGCTTTAAAAGAATACATTGGAATAGTAATCTATCGCCTAAGAGGCTGGCTTTAATCAATTTTGGATTTTAGATTTTAGATTGAATTCAAAATCCAAAATAAATAGCCCCTAATCATCATGTCACAAAAGATACTAAGAATTATCCTTGGGACTCAACCAGCTGCTGAAGTCTTTGCCACATATCGCGCAACTCACGATTTTTACCGAGAAGTCCAATACCGGGAAGAGTTAAAATCTTACTCCGAATGGTATTACATGACGGCCGAAAGTAACCGCAAAGAGTTGCAGAAAATGCGGGGTGACATCAACATATTCGGCTGGTTTAATCGCCGTAAGAGGTAAATGGCTAATGGCTAATAGCACTCAACAATTAGCCATTAGCCATTAGCCATTAGCCTACTCGATGATTTCTATTTCATCTTCGCGGAAATGACCTCTAAATTTTTTCTCAAACTGGATTACAACGGGAAGGTTAGCGCTTATGGGTTTGCCGTGTAATTCATTTGCAAACCCGATAACTTCACCTTCCCGATCCTTGACATCAAAAGGTTTACCCCTGTTTTCAGGATGGTGATAAACAATTACAGATTTGATGACGCGAACGCGATCGCCAACTTTCATTCTTACAATCTCCGGCTGGGTATCTGAGCCAAACTGGTGCAGTCTGCAAGCGGGGATTCCCGCTTCCACAACATTGAACTGGGAGCATTGCCTATCCAGCGGCTTCTCTCTACCCAGCGTCCAGCAAAGTGCTATTTTGAACAATTTTATATTTTTGCACAGGAAGGTACTAAGGGGATTAGGGATTGGGGATTAGGGATTGGGGATTGGGAACCCTTGAAGATTCTTCACCCAGGCCCCAGTCCCCAGTACCAGCCCCCAGTACCCAGTCCCCAGCCCCCAAGTACCCAGTACCCAGTCCCTAGCTACTTGGTGGTGGCGGAACTGACGGTATTGGGGAGGGAGAATCCTGTGGTGATGGTGGTGGTAGCGGTGATGGGGAGACAGCATCTGGCGAGGGTAGAGGCTGGGCTGAGGGTGGAAAAACGCGATCGCGCATTTGATTGAACCCCCGTTCATCATATTTCCGCCAAGCGTACAACCCAGCAATACTGCCTCCAATCAGCAGCAGCAATAACCCCAACCATAAAGCTAAAGTTTTATGGCGGCGCTGTCGTGGCGTTGCCGTAACCGGAACTTCTTGAGAAGGCACAGCCTCAGCGTAAACTGCCCCTTCGACAATCTCAGGTTGCAGGTTGACTTTTGGCATTAGAGCTTTACTGCCTATCTCCCCAAGGTTGAGTAACACCGGATACTCTGGCGAAACACGGCAGTAAGTAATTACCACAGAAGTATTATCGTGACCATTCCTTTGATTAGCCAACTCAATCCAGGACTGAACCGCTGCCTCTAGGGGAATCTTGCTTTGCATAATAGGCTCCACGAAATCCGCCCAAGATTGCTCAACCCAGTTGTTATCGCTTAGACCATCAGAACACAGCAGCAATAAGCCGTCTTCTTCCACAATGAACCGTTGCACGTTGGGACGCAAAAACTCAGCATCCCGCGTACCCAACGCCTGCGTAAGTGCGCCAGAATCGGGGCGCTGTAATGCCTCGCGGTAGAAACTGCGCCCCAAGCGCACCTCCCTGGAAGCAACATCATCGTCTACAGTCAGCTGCTGACAGGAATGGGGAGTAATCCAGTAGGCGCGGCTATCCCCAACATTGGCGATGTAGAGTTCGTGGGCGTTGTCTAATAAGGTTTGCGGGTTGGGACTAACCTTTTGTGGCAGCTGAAGCGCCATAACTAGCGTCGTTCCCATGCGCCGCCGGGACTCTCTGCCTTGTTCGTCATTTCGGGAGGAAATCAGGTTATTCACCACTCTGATACTTGCTGCCAGCTGCTCCTTCAGGAGTTCAGGCTGCACGATTTCTGTCTGTTCTGCCACCTCCGCCAGAAGCGCCCGCACTTGCAACTTCAGGGATTGTACTGCTAGAAGGCTGGCAACTTCTCCGCCTTCGTGACCGCCAATTCCATCGCAAACGATGGTCAAGTGGGGAAGCAGTGGGTCATTCAGAGAAGTGTAGTCTGCTTTTGAATCCTGTACTGTGGGATAGCAAGTATCTTCGTTGTGGTCGCGCTGAGGGCCAGTATCTGTTGCTCCAGCAACCCGTAAGCGCAAGGGCAAAAGGGCGGCTTGTTCCAGTAATAGCTGATTCAGCTTTTGGGCGATCGCTTTCTCGGAAGTATTCCCGGCTTGCATCTGTTCGCATATCTCTAAAACCTGCGTCGCCACCGATACGTGTATCAATCTACACCATCTAGCCCATAACGAACCCAGGTGATAGAGACTAGGAACAAAAGTTGCGCTTTCTTCCAGTGGCAGTTCCACAAACGCTTGGGTAACAATATCAGACTTGTCTGATGCACCATTACCGTTGTGTGTTGGGGAAAATCCTATACCCGTGTCTTCGACTGGATCGGCGTAAAGTTCCAATAGGCGCACTCGCCAGCCGTCTACCCGGAGATTGTCTTCCACTAAAAGGCTATAAAGTACACCATTATCTGCTAAAGGTTTCCAAAGCTCCAAAATTTGCCAAAGCCAATAAATCTGACGCACTGCTGGTGCTTGCGGCAAAGCTTCCACCAAAGAAGGGACAAGCTTGCCAGTCGCATCTATTGGCGCATCCAGTAACAGAATTTCGACAGCAGCAGTCGAAGTTTCTAGCACAGCGTATCCATAAGCCTCCGGGACGTGGAGGCGCTGGGGATACAAATGTAGGTAAGGGTAAACGCTGTTTGGCAGCTGTTCGGGGTGAGGCGGCTGTTCGGGAAGGGTATCCCGCCAAATTTGAGGTGCAACAACCTGATATCTGCCTTGTACTAACTCGCCAGGTGGGATCGTTGCTGCGGCTGGGTTAGCTGCCCAAAGATAGCGATGTCCTGAGAGAATGTCCTTCGGTTCGCGTTGAAATTGGGAACTGTTCATAAATTAAAGTTTTTATACAAAAATCTTAAATCATACTGTCAATAAGAAAAATTGAGTTTTTTCCTCGGAAACATAGATGAAGTGTTGTAGTAAATAATAAAGTCACGATGTCTTCCAATCCTAACTGGCTAGAGTGGAATAGTGGATTGTACCTCAATAACTACACTCACGCCTGCTATCAAGAAGGGATTGAGTTTTATGACGATCTGGTTACTGGTAAGGCAAATAAATACCTCTCCACTTATGGGGTTGCTGGGAAGCTTCTTTGGATTGAACCTGACTATGTTTTGGTTAATAGTAGGGGCAATGCTTTGCTTGGTAGAACTGTTTGTCCCAACGGCTTTTACCGCCTTTATGATGGGCATGGGCGCTTTTGTGGTGGCGCTGGTTACGATGGTGCTACCACTGAAGGGGGCTTTTCAGGTGGCGCTTTGGCTGGTGCTTTCGACTGCTTTCGTCTACCTCAGCCATCGCTTGATGCCGAAGCGTCGGGTATCGTCTATTGAAAATGCTACCGAGGCTCAAACCGTTTCAGAGATTTTGCCAGGAGAGACAGGTAGGGTTCTATACGAAGGTAGTTCTTGGCGGGCAAGGTGTGGGGATGAGAAACTAGCGATCGCTCCCAATCAAAAAGTTTACATTGTGGGACGCGAAGGCACAACTCTGATTGTGCTGCCAGCAAATCTGTTGAAGTCATAGCCCTAGTATTCTAATCGGACGAGTTACAAAGAACGAGGTTTAAAATGGAATCATTTTTTAGTTTATTGATAGCTTTAGTCCTGGGTGGTTCTGCCCTCTCTGGTGTCAAAATTGTGACCCAAGGAAACGAAGCTTTAGTGGAAACTTTGGGTAAATATAACGGTAAGAAGCTCAAGCCCGGTCTAAATTTCGTTATTCCAGTTTATGAAAGAGTCGCTTATCAAGCAACCGTTCGGGAGAGAGTTTTAGACATTCCTCCCCAACAATGTATTACCCGCGACAACGTTTCTATGACTGCTGACGCCGTAGTTTACTGGCGAATTTTGGATTTAGAGAAAGCTTACTATAAAGTGGAAAATCTCCAGTCAGCAATGGTGAATTTAGTATTAACTCAAATTCGCTCAGAAATGGGTAGATTGGAACTAGATGAAACCTTTACAGCCCGTTCTCAAATCAATGAAATTCTGCTCAGAGATTTAGACGAAGCTACCGATCCTTGGGGAGTGAAAGTCACGCGGGTAGAACTGAGAGATATTGTTCCTTCCAAGGCGGTACAGGAATCGATGGAATTACAAATGTCGGCAGAACGTCGCAAACGGGCGGCAATTCTGACATCTGAAGGCGAACGAGAATCAGCAGTTAACTCTGCTAGAGGTAAGGCTGAAGCGCAAGTTTTAGACGCAGAAGCTCGTCAAAAATCTGCAATTCTGGAGGCGGAGGGTCAACAAAAAACAATCATTCTCAAAGCTCAAGCCGAACGTCAACAGCAAGTTCTTAAAGCTCAGGCTACAGCTGAGGCGATGCAAGTGATTTCAAAAATCCTCAAAACTGATGCCAATGCCCAAGAAGCTCTGCAATTCTTAGTAGCCCAAAATTATATCGAAATGGGGACGACGATTGGCAAGAGTGACAGCAGCAAGGTGATGTTTATGGATCCCCGCAGCATTCCTGGTACTTTGGAGGGACTTCGCTCGCTTGTGGGAGAATCTAATCAGCCGCAATTTTTAGATTTAGACGAAGACGCTTAATTAGTTAATGGCTAATGGCGATGAACAATTAGCCATTAGCTATTCTTCAGTTAGCGTTTTCACTAGCAACAGGAGCAATAGAGCAGCGATCGCATAGTCCAAAAAACTCCAGCGTGTGGTAAAAAATCTTAAAGGAGTGCGACTGTTGCAACTGCGTCTCCAGATTATGAACTGGGCATTCGTTGATGGGGATTGAGTCTCCACACTGCAAACAAGTCAGGTGATGCTTGTCTTGCTGGACACTGCTGTAGAGCGATTCGCCACTAGCCAACGTCCGCACCTGCACTACGCCTTCTAGTTTCAAAGCTTCCAAAGAGCGATAAACTGTTGCTAAACCCATACTCTGATCGCGATTGCGAAGTTCTACATAGATATCCTGAGCTGAGACAGCTCGGTTCATTGTCTTGAGCAGGTTCAGAATCCGATCCTGACTGCGGGTGCGTTGGGCTTTCATGGTCTCATCTGGTTTAGATATTCTTAATCTTTTCAGGTTTTAACTGATAACAGTCTCTATTTCCACGTTAGATCATCGAAAGATCACCCATCTTGCACCCGTCCAGCTTTAAAATAGTACATCTGTGACATTGGAAGTGAAAAATTGGGGAATCGTCTGTGAATCTGAAATATCAGGCTAAAATTTACGTGACGCTCCGACCTTCGGTTCTCGATCCAGCTGGCACGGCGGTACAGTCGAGTTTGCAGCATTTGGGATATGAAAATGTCGAGCAGGTGCGAATCGGGAAGTACATTGAGCTGATGGTAACGGCATCTGAGGAGGATGAGGCGCGTCAGCAGTTAGATCGGATGTGCGATCAATTGTTGGCAAATCCGGTAATTGAAAATTATCGGTTTGAATTAATTGAGGTGGAAGCGCAGACAGGCGTGATTTAGGTTTTTCACCCCACCCCAACCCCTCCCCGTCAACGGGGAGGGGCTAAGAGGAAGGAGGGTTTTTGGGAGAAGGAAAAAAAATGAAATTTGGGGTTGTGGTTTTTCCGGGTTCAAATTGCGATCGCGATGTCGCCTATGTGACTCGCGATTTGCTTTCTCAGCCGACGCGAATGGTTTGGCATGAAGAAACTGATATTTCTGATTTAGATGTGGTGGTGATTCCGGGTGGTTTCAGCTACGGGGATTATCTGCGTTGCGGCGCGATCGCTCGTTTCTCCCCAGTAATGAAAGCAACAATCGAACACGCCTCACAGGGTAAGTTTGTCTTGGGTATTTGCAACGGTTTTCAGGTACTAACTGAGGCGGGATTGTTACCTGGGGCTTTGGTACGAAATCGGGATTTGCATTTTATTTGCGATCGCTCTCCTGTCAAAGTTGAACGCACTAATCTCTCTTGGACGCAAGAATACAAATCTGGGCAAGTTATCACATTACCAATTGCCCACGGCGAAGGTCAATATTACGCCGATGCCGATACTCTGGCAAAGTTGGAAGATAACAATCAAGTCGTCTTCCGCTATGAAGGAGACAATCCCAACGGTTCTATAAATAATATTGCCGGGATTTGCAATATTAAGGGAAATGTGCTGGGAATGATGCCGCACCCAGAACGCGCCTCAGACGCTATGCTGGGCGGCACTGATGGCATAAAACTGTTTCAAGGATTGTTAGCAGCAGTTGGTGCAATGGCGTAGTTGCGGCTTGAGCGAGTGGTGTGGTGATTGTAGGCGATCGCTGCTAGGCTGGCGACAAGACAAGTGCTTCCCAGCCACAGCAGGATGTAGGTAGGAGCCATCACCACGCCTATCTGGAACCAAGTCCAGACGTGGAACACCATTACTAAAGCAAAGCAAATTGCCGCGATCGCACTCCGCCATACTTGGACTGGCGGACGACGGCGTGCAGCGGCAACTACTGTCAGCGTGGTAGCAACCAAGTTGGCTGGAACCAGAAACGCACAAATGGCGATACAGTGGGTGCGCGAGAATTCGGATAAGGTATTTAAGTCGAGCATTATTTCATTGTATCGAATTGCAAAATTTTACAAGACTTTTCTTTTTAGAGAATCACACTCTCTGCTGTTGATAACATTTATTCACATAGACAGGTGATCGCTTTCTTAAAAAAGAGTATTAGCGCGTCTAAATAAAACTACATAATTTGTTTTAAATCTAATACAAATCCAGGTAAAACATCTTCCCCTGATAAAGTTGCCGGATTTTCTAGAATTTCCACATCCTGACCTTGACGATAGATTTCCACGTGCTGGTTTTTTCGGTCTATCAACCAACCCAATCTAGCGCCATTTTCCATGTACTCTTGCATTTTCTCTTGCAATTCTTTGAGAGAATCACTCTTGGATCGCAACTCAATCACAAAATCGGGACAGATGGGAGCAAATCTCTGTTGTTCTTCGGCGGTTAAAGCATCCCAGCGATCGCAACGAATCCAAGACGCATCAGGGGAACGATTTGCGCCATTAGGCAGTGTGAAGCCACTTGAAGAGTCAAAGCCTTTGCCTAGATTCGTCTGTTTGTTCCAGATTCCTAACTCTACTGCAATATCAAAGTTATGGTTGCCAGTTTCGCTACCTGTAGGTGGCATAATAATTAATTCTCCCGATGCCGTGCGCTCAAATCTATAATCGCGGTTGTTCTGACACAGCTTCCAAAACTGCTCATCAGTCAAATCGATTTTCAATTCGAGAGTTGAAGGCAATGCGATCGCAGCCGTTTGCATAGACTTATCTCAACATCTTCCTTTGGTATACACTTTCTAGTCTAGTTGTGAGCTGCAACCTGACGCATCATCTGGTTTTACTAGCATTTAATAGTTTTTTTTATTTCCATCTACAGACTGACAAAAGGTTCCATCTTTAGGAAGTTAGGAATAAAATTTATAAATTTTATTATTAATTAATGTAAATATCTGAACCGAATAAACGTTATCTGCGGATTGTAAGAGTAACAAAGGAATAGACCCAGTATTATGAATTCGCTTACTAACTTTAAGGCGAAAAGTACGCCAACAACTCAATTAAAATCCACAAATTACGATCGAGCCGAGCAGCAATTTATAAATCTGCTCGAAATGGAAGATTTAGACAAGAAAATACAAGCACAACCAGCGATCGCTACTGACTTTGAAACGGCAATGGGAGCGGCCCTGAAAAGTGCATATGAAGACGCACCGGGCGATAATGCCGCACACCGCTTTTTACAGCGTATACTTTATCGCATTAATCGCCTCAAACTGTTTTGGTACGACGATCTGCGACACTACACTAACGAGCGGTCTATCTACTTGCAATTAGTGCGCGACCAAATTGAGGAAGCTTGGCAAGAATGGGAAATAGCCCAAATTGACGTAGCAGCACTGCAAAAACTTGATCCTAAGCAAGCGCTAATTGATCGTGTCGCTGCCGATCTCGATCCATCTTTGTCGGATGATAGTCGCTATCTGCGGGAACAGATGACTGAGGCAGGTTATCGTCACCTGCTGGCAATTGGTTCCTTTGATGGCTTAGTCGAAGGCAGCCGTCTGTCTCGCATCCTGGGTGGTGCGGCAAATGAGGTACAGTGTACGCTCACCAAAGTGCTGCTAGAAGAGTACGGTAATGGTCGTTATACTCGCAAGCATTCTACATTTTTTGCCCAGATGCTTAACGAGTTTGGGATGAACACCGAACCAGAGGCATACTTTGATTTAGTACCTTGGGAAGTGCTGGCTTGCGATAATCATAACTTTCTCGTGACTGAGCGCAAAATCTACTTCTTACGCTACTGTGGTGGACTGACCTATTTTGAAGTGGCTGGCCCTTCATGGTACAGAAACTATTTAGCCGCAGCGCAACGGTTGCAACTATCAGCAGCGGCGATGGGTTATTGGGAACTGCACATTAAGGAAGACGAACGCCACGGACAATGGATGTTAGATGATGTAGCTTTGCCTCTAGCGGAACAATACCCAGGTGAAGCCTGGCAGCTGGTGCTAGGGTATGACCAAGAGAAACTGATGGGCGATCGCGCAGGTTCCGCCGTCGTGCGATCTGTCCGCCAAGCCGAAAGGTAATTGGATTTCTAATTTTCTCTCGTTGTGAAGGGCGTACTTTGAAAGTATGCCCCCAATGAAATAACCCCAGCATATAGCTCAATACGGTTCACTTAAAGCTAAAAATCTGAACATTAAGTACACCGTATTGGCATATAGCTAAGGTAATTTTTGGTGAGCTACTGACCTTGATAGCGCAGCTGCCTACCTGATTGACTGACAAATCTCGGATGTGTAGGCTGGGTTTCGTGAACTCTACGCAGCACTGGTGCAGTTCGTTAAGTTTCGCTTACGTTCTACCCAACCTACGATTTTTCAAGGGTTTTAGGAGTTTTGTCAGTCAATCAGGCTGCCTACAGTATTTATTGTATCCAGAAGCACAGCTTAAGTTAATATCAGGTCAATTCTTTAGGTATAACTAAGTCTCTCTTTGGGTAGGAGTGGTGGCAAACAATAGCAGTTACTCTGCTTTACATAGGATAAATTTGGACAAAAACAGCAAATACCTCTGGCCATTCCAACCCTAATCAAAACAAGAATTTTCCTGAATCGGTGCTGCGCGATCGCAAAACCTATGACTGTTTTCAATTCAACCGCCAATTAACTTGCTGATACCTTGTTGGCAACATCAAAAACCACAGCTCTCTAGAAAATTAAGAGAAAACATTACTATGAAGCCTTCTCATTTGTCCAGAATCTTGTTTGCTGGTACTTTTGCCCTAACTGTAGCCACTCTACCCTTAGCTGTGCCTACTTCTGCCCAGACTGGCGGTGGTGCGGGTGGTTCGGGTTCCGGGACTGGTGGTGCAGGTAGCACTACTGGAACAACTGGAACGACTGGGACGACTGGAACGACTGGTGGTGCAGGTAGCACTACTGGAACAACTGGAACGACAGGAACAACTGGAACGACAGGGACGACTGGAACGACTGGGACTGGTGGTGCAGGTAGCACTACTGGGATAACAGGTGCAGATAGCACTACTGGAACGACAGGGACGACTGGGACTGGTGGTGCAGGTAGCACTACTGGAACAACTGGAACGACTGGGACGACTGGAACGACTGGGACTGGTGGTGCAGGTAGCACTACTGGGATAACAGGTGCAGATAGCACTACTGGAACGACAGGGACGACTGGGACTGGTGGTGCAGGTAGCACTACTGGAACAACTGGAACAACTGGAACAACTGGAACAACTGGAACGACTGGTGCAGATAGCACTACTGGAACGACTGGTGCAGGTAGCACTACTGGAACGACTGGAACGACTGGTGCAGGTGGTTCAACTTCTGGGACAACCACGGCTCCTTACGGTACCACGACAACTCCTGATGCCACGACTGGGACAACCACGGCTCCTGATGCCACGACTGGGACAACTACGGCTCCTGATGCCACGACGACAACTCCTAGTGATACTACGGGAACAACCACTTACTCTGGAGTTCGTTCTGAAACACGCGATAGCAATTCCTGGGGCTGGCTAGGTTTGCTTGGTTTAATCGGTTTAGCCAACTTGTTCCGCAACCGTCAAGAACCTGTGCGTCAACGTTAATCCAAACTGCTGCGAGTGCGGATGGCAGTAAGGTTATGGTGGCGAATTCTGGCTGTTGATATTAAAACGCTTAATTTCAACAGCCTAGATAACGCCTGAGATAGACAATTCCCAAAACACACCTCTTAAGAGTGTGTTCTGGGAATTGCTGCGATCGCAAGTTTGTTTTAGTATTCAAAGCAATAAAGCTGATTTTTCAGTAAGATATTTTAAATTTAAGAGTAATGAATATATATACAGATGCCCGACTTCTTTGAGAAGTCGGGCATCTCGCATTCACAAATCGTTTAGCGCTGCTATAGACTAATATTTTTTAGATGGGTTTAAAAAAAAAGCCTGGGAGTTTCTGGGTGGAAGCCAAGGGCAATGTTAAGGATTTTTACAATAGCGAGAAGCTGCGTAATCGTGACATACGCGATCGCATAAAGCTCGACTACAACCCGGAACGCTTCCCTCACGGGGAGCGAACCTAGCAAAGTGCATTTGGGCCATTCTGCGTCAGCTCTCTTCCCAGTTCTAAAGGAACTTGTATGCTGTAGACTTTACGCTTACTGCATAGCCGGACTTATCGCATTAGTTTGTACCTTCTGGCTCATGAGTCTAGCGGAGACTTAGGAGTTAGTGCCTTATTTTCCAAACCCTTGTAGAAGCTCCCAGGAGCGTTAACCACAGGTTCTGATCTGTTGTCCTATCAACAACATAACCGCTATTGTTTTCACCACCGTCTACCTGAAGAATTGCTTCAACGTTAAGAGGGCGTGTAATTTTTGATACAAAGAAGTCCCTGGCTGACATCTAGCCACAAGTTAAAATACACTACAAAATACTAGGTTTATGAAGTTTCATTTCAACGCAAAACCTAGTGGCTTGAATGGGCAGAAGTATTTATTAATGGTTGTTACAAATGGAGTCTAGGCAATTACCAAGCCGCTATATGAATGTCTAAAATCAAAATATGATCACAAAGCGCTATAACAACCAACAAATCCAATCGTTCGCCCAATCAGTTTGGAACGATGGCTATTGCGTGTTGCCCAATTACTTCTCTCCAGCAACACTCAATTCCTGGCGTGAGGCTTTCGCGCCGATGCTCTCGGATCACATCGCCCGCGAAGGTAAGCTGCGTAATCGCGGCACATCCCGCTATTATGTCACCCTTCCCTTCACCGCTCCCTTTGCTGACCCCAGTATCTACGAAGATGACGATATTTTGGCAATTGTTGAGCTATTGGTAGGCAAAGATGCAGTCATGTGTCAGCTGGCGACGGACACGCCCTTGCTGGGATCTGAATATCAAGATGTGCATAGGGATGCGCCGCCACTTTTCCCGGAAACTGGTGAAGAAACACCAGCTTTCCAGCTTGCAGTCAACTTTCCACTCGTAGATATAACCCTGGAAAACGGCCCGATGGAGATTGTGCGCGGTACGCACATGATCTCAAAGGAGGAAGGACTGCGCCGCATGGAGTCCGGTGAAATAAAGTTAGAACCCATTACTATGCGACTGGGTGATGTGATGATCCGCGATGTGCGGGGTCTGCACCGGGGTACTCCTAACTATACGGAAACACCACGCCCGATGGTGGTGATTGGCTATAGCCGTCGCTGGCTATATCGTCCGGAGGTGTGTATTCATGTCCCGCGTGCTACTTACGATACCCTCTCGGAACGCGCCCGCCATTTGTTACGTTTTAATCCGATTGTCGAATCTGTTGATGAAAAACCCAAAGTTGAGGTTTATCAGTCTTACGCTTACTAAGAATATCTAATTAGATTAAAATCAACACCTAAATTACCCTGTTTGCCCAGCTGCATTTTGTTTAATATTTGCAGATGAGACAGGGTAATTGGTTTTAGGGGAATTTTTCTAATGTTTGGGATGGCGATCGCATTCCATCCCAAAGTTCCTTTTTACCTTAACAAAACTTAAACAATTTATCAGGGGCTAACGTAGATCCAAGCTTATGCCAGAAGTATTGTATTCAAGCCCCTAAAACGCTTCACCAAAGGCTTTTGTATAAAAATTTACAGATAAAATCAAAACTGGATCGTGCCTTTAGGCAGACGAATAGATAAAACAGCAGGGTTAATTTGTAGTAGATTGGCTAATTGGCTTCCAATGGCGATTGAGCAGCGTTAAGGGGGCAATAAGAATACTTAATAGAAAAACTACTAATACTGCAAGTTTTCCAAAAGCTGTGGAGCCGGAACTGTAGTGATATTGTGGATTGTTTTGGCTGGATACAAAAAGTCGATTATCTTATCTACACAGGTTGGTTCTGACTCATTCACCTAATCTTTAAATCTACGGCTTTCTGTCACCGTTACTGAAGAAAACAGCTGATGGATAGCAACCAGTTAGTATGTGTTTTTTAGAAAAATCCGCAGATAAACATAGATAAAGACGTTCATAAAGAAAGTGGAGCCAGAAATGATATGAATTTAAATCGATTTTCTCAAGAGATAAAGGTTGCACACTGGCGTGCAGCTACTTTGAACGAGTGCGCTCGTAAATCGCTTTTACAGCAACAAAACCTAGTATCAGAATCTTTTGAGGAACTGTATGCTGCTTTGGAAAAACTTCAAGTAGCTCAGGAGCAGTTAAGCTTATTAAATCAGAAGCTTGCTGCGGCTCACCAGGTAGCCCAAGGGGAACGCCAGCGCTACCAAGACTTATTGGAATTTATCCCAGATCCCTGTCTGGTGACTGATATGGCAGGGGTCATTCAAGAGGCAAACGGCGCTGCGGCGACGATGCTCAACGTCCCGCAGCGGTTCTTGGTTGGTAAGCCCCTGGTTCTGTTTGTAGTCGAACAAGAGCGTCGAGCGTTTCGTTGGGAACTAAATCGGCTCTGCCAAGTGGATCGGCTTGAGGAGTGGAAAGTGCATTTGCGATCGCGCGATAGGGAGCAGTCTATGGATGTGTCCCTGACGGTGGCTACTATCCGCAACTGGGGAGGCAAAGCGATCGCTCTACGCTGGCTTCTACGCGACATTACTCTGGTTGAGCGAGCAGGAGAAGAACTGCGGTTACTCAAAGAAGCTGTGCAACAGATTGAAGAGTGCATCATTATCACATCAGCCGAACTTGAAGAACCGGGGCCGAGAATTCTCTTTGTTAACCCAACTTTTACTAAAATTACGGGCTATACTCCCGAAGAGATTATTGGCAAAACACCACGTATTCTGCAAGGCGCTAAAACAGATCGCTCAGTCTTAGAGAAATTGCGTCGGAACTTGTCACAGGGACAACCATTTCAGGGTGAGACAATAAACTACAGCAAGGATGGTAAGGAATATAAGGTGCAGTTGAATTGCGCCCCGATCCACAACGAACGAGGAGAAATTAAGCATTTTCTCTCCCGCCAACGCTACATTCCTCTAGAGCATTCCAATGATGCAAATTGTTTGGAAACCCCACCCTCACCGTAAACGGTGAGGGTGGGGTTTCCAAACAAAAGTGATTTTTTTCTAAGTATGCCGATAACGCGATCGCGCTCGAAATTCCTTTGTGAACATTAACTTGTGGATAAATGGAAATTGCTGACATAATTCTGCACTGATTGCCAGCCATGTAGAAAGTGGGTTGAGTAGAGGAATCTCACCCAAGACGCATAAGTATTTGTTGGCTTTCTCAACCCAAGTAAAACTTTTCTATAATTAAGTATTAAATTGATAATTATTATTAATTAAAATTGCGATAACAAAATAAATTTTAATGTTATTCATTTTAACAATTCCTTGCTGTTGCACATCTGAAAGTTTAGAAGCACAGCCAATCTCTTGCACACGAAGAAGTTATAAATTTTAAACCTAAAACTATTTTTAAATAGACTGTATTAGTTACAGAGGAGCGGGTTTTCAAGGCGCATCTCTCATCACTGATAATCTGCACTATCGATTCTTCGGTCTTTGGGATGAGTACAACGCCGTTACCAATGCGTTACGCTGTCTGATTGCTGGGCATACTTTTGTGACTGTTGAGGATGTAGTAAGACTACCTACACCCCCGATTTTGTCGATATTAGCCTGGTGTTAATTAACTAATAAATATGGAAACTAAACAAAACCAACACAGACTACTAATTATTGCTGGTATCCTTCTTGGGATGGGCTTCGCAGGATTTTTTGATGGCATCATGCTGCATCAAATCCTTCAATGGCACCATATGCTAACAAGCGTTCAGCCTACTACGAACATCGGCAGTTTTGAAGTAAATACCTTCTGGGATGGTCTTTTCAATGCCAGCACATACGCCATGACTATAGCTGGACTCGTGTTGGTCTGGCGTGCGGGTTTGCGGGGCGATTTTGTGGGGAAGTCAAAGACTTTTGGGGGAGCTTTGCTTGTTGGTGCAGGTGCTTTCAACGTAATTGAAGGAATAATTAACCACCACATTCTCGGCATTCATCATGTAAAATCTGGGCCTAATGAACTTGCCTGGGATATCGGATTTCTCATTCTAGGTGCGCTTCTTGCTGTGGTCGGTGGGATTCTATGGCGAGATGGAGGACGGGAAATCGCACCTACTGAAATCAAAAGCTAAAATTGTAAATTTTGTGTTTTGAATTTTGGATTCAAATGGTTTTGAATTTTGGCAACAATTGGAGCCAATTTACAACTTAAAAAAATAACCATAGGCTCTCAAATTAAAATTTGAAGACAGCGAACAAATAAAAGGTAATATAACGTGTCTTAAGATAGATATTATAGATAAGTGGTAGTGCTGGATATATTGGCTTTCATGCTTTCCTAGCAATAGAATAAGCAGGGTAGGAAGCGATCGCACCCACTTGTCGGATGTATCCCAATGCTAGCAAATATATCCCTACGCTACTCAGGTACATTGCTTGTGGTTTCCCATCTTCCTTGAGGAGGAGCAACTATTGCTACTTCAGAAATGTTTTTGTATTGTATTTAACAGACTAAATTAACAGTAAGCTGTATCTCCGGTGGGAAGATAGAACAACCCCGGTAAAGGTAAGTTTAAGGTACGGCTGTGGAGTCAACGTTTCTGTGGAAAAAAGCGTGACTAGAACCACAAAAATATCAAAGTAATTCTGCATTTATAGGTGGAGGGAGATATGGAAGTAAGCGATCGCATACATGGTATTGGAGTATTTTCTAACCGTGAAGAAGCCCAACAGGGAATCAATGAATTAAAAGCTTCAGACTTCCCAATGGACAAAGTTTCTGTCATTGCTAGAGATGCAGACCACAACGATCAGCTTAGCGGTGCGGAGATGAGCGATCGCGTTGGTAGTCAAGATGTAGGATCTGCAACAGGAGTGGTGGCTGATGCTGTCACAGGCGCTACCTGGGGTACTGTATTAGTTGGGTTGACCAGTCTAGCTATTCCCGGTGTAGGCCCAGTCTTAGCCGCGGGTTCCCTTGGCGTGGCGCTACTTACTGGCGTGGCGGGTACTGGATTGGGAGCATTAGCTAGTAATAATTTGGTTAAGGCGATGACCGATTTAGGCATTCCCGAAGAACAAGCTAGAGCTTATAGCGATCGCCTCCATCTAGGCAAGTATTTGCTTATAGTAGATGGCTCAGATGAGGACATTCATCGCGCTGAAGCAATCTTAAGCAATAAGGGTATTAAAGATTGGGGCATTTTTAATCCCGCACAGGTTTAATACTCAGGACAGCACAAACAAAGGATGATTCTTGTAGGGCGGGCCGGAAGGTTCGCCCTCTTTATTAGGGGAAGCTGGGATTTTTCTCTTCACTAATTCCCAATTCCCGCCTAATACAAGTGATGTTTAGCCTACCTTTTCTATCTTAATACATATTGACTTTACCCGCCTTCCTTATTTTGGTAGAAAGTCAGCCTTAACCTGGGATAGAGGCTGTTAAAAAATATTACGTGTTACTTTATATGTAGGCACAAATATGCTCTTAGAAGGAATACCTTTCCAAAATATCTGCGATAAAACAGCGATCGCTCTTATCAAGATGTTTTATCGGGGTTTAAATTTCACCATTAAATATCCAAAGCGAGCCTACTAATACCAATTGGCTTGATTAACGCTACACTTGCGATTCTTTAAAGTCTCTTTTTTCAAGGAGAGTAGGAAAAATATAGTGTATAGCATCACACAGAAAAATTGGTAAAAGTCTAAGTAACGCTTACGCATCTATCCGGTCTACCCTTTCGGGGATAGTTTGTGCTGAGAAGCTTTAAAAATATTTTTTTTGAATTGCTATGACTAACGGTATTTTGCCCACCAAAAGTTCTCAAACCATACAGAACATTCAATCTTTAGAACTTTCTCTTTTGATGACCAAGCTCAAAAATAATATTTGGGCATTTGGAATTCCATCTTGGCTTTTTGGAATCACAGATAGAAGCTTTGCTTCATTGGCTGATGGATATATCTCTCCAATAGAAATTTTCCAATTATTGACCGCCTTTTTCTTCTTTGGAAGTTGGCTGTGTTTGAAGCCAGAGCAAAGCTTTAATAGCGGTGGTGTTGACACGATACAAAGATACCGGAAAGATTCACATCCGTATCTAGATGAAGTATATATATCTACAGTTCAATCCAGAATGGTTGAATTGCAAGATCAACATATGATCAGCCAGGAATATATTTTGCCTGTTCCCTATCTCTGTCAAATCTATCATTTGTTGAATTTAAAACATCTGGAGACGATTCACAATTTCAGCCTGAATAACTTAAAAGTCATTAATGTTAGCCAGATTCAGCCAACAGAAATGGGTGGGATGGTTAAGTTTCAGACAATTTTAGATTCTCCAGCCAATGCTCTGAGAATTTGGAGACAGCCGATAGTTGAAGCGGGATTAATATTGCATACTCCCTATACTGTAGAGCTGATAATTCCGGTCTACAACAACAAACATATAACTGTAATGTTTAATGCTATTCCTCTGAATGAGAACGAGCATAAGTTGTTTATAGACATCTACAGTAATCTGGAATGGCCCAAACCGTTGTTGCAAACCATCTTGCATTTTGCCGCTTGTTTGACACTGTTTGAAGATTTACCCTACTTGCGTAAACTAGCAGAAAGAAATATATACCGTTTAGTCAACTTAAGTGGGCTTTCAGATCGAGAAACAATGTGGCTTATGAGAAGATTCGTTGAGCTATATGGTGCGAGAAACCTAGAACCTCAAACACTTAGAGCAATTGAAGCAGTAGGAGAGTAGGTGGCTGGAAGGGAGATTTGTCAATTTCCAATCTAAAATCATCCAAAATCGATATACCTTCAGCAGGAACAGGTAGAAGCGATCGCGCAAAAATTTCATCTAACACTACAACCAGAGTATCTGGTGGTGCTGCAACCCTCGTTAACACTCCGCCCAAAACAGGGAATGAAGATGTTGGTGACTCAGCGCTAAGCGGCCTATTTCAATTTCAAAACCTCACCCAACAGCAAGGTTCCTTTGTAGGGAAGATAAACGTTCCAGACGCGATATATCGCGTCTCTACAGGGGAGGGGTTAAACCGTAGTGCATTTAAACGAGAATTGCAATAAATCAGCGCTAAACGCTGACACTTCCTTAAAAAAATGCCAGCGTTTAGAACTTCTATTGAGTAGAACTAGAGACCAGCAACTCCGCGATAAGCACTTATAACCACAGTGAGAATGGTGATCAGTCCTATTGAAGTGCTGAGGATAAATAGAACAGAGGGTTTCTTAGGAAGAGGTGTTTCGCTATCGTGCTGCACAGCGTCAGTCTGGTTGGTATTTTTTGGTTGTTCAGTTGTCATAATGCTCCGAATTTAGATTTCAATGATTTTGATTGATTAGAACAATTACCAAAGATTGCTGATTAGATTGCCCCAAGGATGAACGATGCCTTGTCCACTTAATGCCTCTATAATGAAATCTGCATAAGCTCGTTCCCAACTATTGTCCTTTAACTAGACTATTGGAAATAAATCTTATAATCTTCTTTCTAAGGCGGTACAAATTATCCCATTTCACTAATTTGTTCGTAATAAATAATCCCCCCTAACTCCCGACTCCTTTGTCTACCGCGCATCATCCTGTTAAGAGTAAAAGGGGGTGGGGGGATAACGTATTTAGCCTTAAAATGGTGAATTAGTATTGACTAAATATCTGAAGCATTTTTTCACTAAGTGTCCGCCAAAAAACCAATCCCCCCGAATTTTAATTTTTAAGACTACAGCACATCATATTGTTAAAGACAGGAGGGGGTAGGGGGGATAAACTATTTAGCCTTAAAATAGTGAATGAATATTGCCTAAACATCAGAGAAATTTTTTGGTATCAATTTCTCTGTATAAAGAATGATGTATTTTGGGAAACGCTTGGTAAGGTTTCAGTAGACAAAAGCTCTTGGCTCAACTTGAACTGGAATAGACCCAGACGCGATCGCACTGATGAATTACTACCGTGCCTTAGCAAAGCATACTGTCAGGCTTATCGCATTTCTACAGAGTATCGGGGTCAACTCCCATCTGGCGCAGTCGCTCCGCCAAACGCTCTGCCCGTTGACGCTCCTGCTGCGCTATTTGACGCTCCTGCCTAATTATTTCCTCTGGTGGAATAAGTCGATTGCCATTCTGGTCGTACCAATAGAGCCATTCCCTCATGTATCCTTCATGAGTACCCACCTCGCACCCTATTCCCAACCCAATTTCTGGCATCCACACTAGGGAACTCATCTGACGCACGTAGACACCATTCTCTAGACGATACACTTCAAACGAGTCGTGCTTGTCGCGCCTGTAATAGTCGGGGTTGTAGATGACGTAGTACAGCACACCGAGTTGAGCATACTTGGTCATCTTTTCGTCGTACTCGCCGCCTGGAGTTTTAGAGACAACTTCTAATACCCACTGCGGGACAATATTGTTTTCTTGCCAAAGTACGTAGCTTAGTCGGAGTTTACCACTAGGCTTAAATCGCTCTACTCCTAAACTCAGAAAGCTATCCGGTACAATTGCCGCTAATTGGGGTTGATAGTAAACTCCCATATTCACCCCGAAAAACCAGTCCCTGCGGTCTGCCCACAGTAGAGCTAAGATTGCTCGTAGCAGAGTGGGGATGAGAATTTGCAGTTCGTTATCCACAGGGGTATCGTCAGAGTCAGGCAGTTCTTCAGCTGTTGGAAGATATTGCAACGGGTTGTACTGTACCATGACAACTTTCTAGGAGTGGCTTACTGCTTGTATCTTAACTAGGCGGGGCAGTCGAATCCAGATTTTTGATAGACATCGTGAGTTGAAAAGTCTTTTTTGTTACTTCTAGCGACCAGCACTGAGAGATCAAACGATCAAACAGGGTTCTCACTCCTGGTAATAAATTCTTTAATTCGTTCTTCCCGTAGTTCTTCCAGTACCGTCTCTAAATTACCTATTGGCTCTGACTCAACGGCTAATGACGTGCCTGAATGATAAACTTTGGACTCTTGGGGCAAAGGCTCCAGAATCAGCTTACCGTCTTGGGCTGCCAAAGTGAACTGAGTGGTGCTGGTCACTCCGAGTTGTTCTCGTATCTCGTTGGGAATGAGAAGACGACCAAATTGGTCAAGGGTGAGTATATCCATATTCAGGGCTAAAATTGGTACACTTGTTCTATATTGTGCTATCAATGTATCAACTTACTGGGTAAGCCATGTTTGGATGCCCTATATTTAATTGTCTTGAGCTTATACTCATGTTAAAGTCCTGTCCCTATAGACGGTCTAGAGGTACCTATCTAGAATGCACTATTACAGAAGATCATGGGATAAAACCTACAAACTTAACTTCGACAGAGACTTGCAATCAATGTCTAATTCCTGAGATTCTCCAACAAGTAAATTGTATAAATCTCAAATTAGGAAAATTACACATAGGGATTCAGGTAAACACTTTCAATGGAATGCTAGAAACTCAGATTCATGAAGGTGATTGGTGTGCTAACTGTGCTGCTATTGGCTTTAATAGTCGAGAGGATTATAAGACTAAGTGTTCACATAATTGTCTTAAGTTCCAGCCAGTGCATCAGGACTTATCAAATGAATCACTTATTTCAATACCAAGTTTTGATGCTGCGAAATCAACTGATTCTAAACTTAGGCAGGCAGTATTGATGATTTTGTACGAGTATCATGCTAGACATCCTGATCGATATCATTGTTTTGATATAACATCTGATTTTATAGCTAAAAGTCTCAATATTAGGGTTGCAGATGTAGTTCGGGTTGTTTCTCCTATGGAAGAGGAAGGAGAAGTTATAACTGAACGCTACTTAGCAGACTCCTATTTTAGGTATATAAGGATTACAAGCCGGGGTATTCAGATGATTGACGAAGAACCACTATTTGGGCGGTTTGATACTGCTGAAGTGAGACGTGTTGGTCATCTGATTAATATGCCTAATTCCAACTTTGGCGCAATCGCACTTAATGTTGGTGATAATAATCAAAATTACGCAAATATTACATCTATGTCAGAGTCAGATACCTTTAACAATAATTTTAGTCAACCTAACATTGCAAATTTTGCTAACAAAAACGAGGATAATGCTCGTCAGCAAGCTAAGGTTAACCAATATAGCTATGCATCTGAACAAAAGCAAACTCTAGCCGAAGCAGCAGGAGAGATCCAACGACTTTTAAAGCAACTGGAGGAAACTAATCCTACAGCAACCGAGGCAGAACAAAAGGCTTTCGTTACGGCTTCAATTCCTAGAACAAAAAGAGAACGGGTTGTGAGTGCTGTACAAGCGGCGGGAAAGGAAGCTTTAAAGGAGTTGCTGGACAACTCTTACCTCAATGTTGCGATTGCGGCTATTGAAGATTGGAAAGAAACAGCGTAGGAGTCTTAGTTTAAATTCATCTCTCGAATAGGGCTTTGGTAAACTGGAACTGAAATAAACCTGGAGCCAGTGTTCCAATTGATGGAAGTAACGTCAAGAAGGTTTTGATCCACGTCAAGAATCTTTTATGGAATCTTTAATTGTAGAATTACAAAGAGACGCTACTGAACCATCGGTTTCAGTATTAAATCTACTTCGTAAAGCCCTAGTTGTAGCCCGAAAACTTAGGATTCAAGAATTTAAAAAATGGATAGAATTAGAGCTTAATGGCTACTATGATTGGGAAAAGGTTCCTCAATACCGCTTTATTTCAGGAAGCCTTAAGGCATGGAATCCTTGTCGCGGATGGATACCAGTCGTAGCAACTGGGGCTAAAGATTTGGAACTTCTTGAAATTATATCCAATGCAGCAATTGGACAACCTATTAGTGAACTTCAGGGCTTAGTTACATCTACAGAAAGCCGAAGAAGATTACATATTGCTATCTCCGGGGAAATGCAGAGCTATTTAATGCGTTCAGCAAATGCTAAATTTGAAGTTGTAATACACACGGATAGCTCCCAAGTATACGGCATATTAGAAGCTGTTAAAGATATCGTGCTTAATTGGTCTCTACAATTAGAGGAAGATGGAATTATTGGAGAAGGGATGACTTTCTCCAAAAAGGAAAAAGAAGTTGCTACTAGCATAACCTATAATATTGAAAGTTTTATTAATCAAAATTCACAACACATACAAAACATAGATTCAGTAAGGTTTTTTATGTCAGAAACTTTCAACAACGATCAGCGCGGAGCGCACTTCACAAACTTTGCTAACAAAAATCAAGATAATGCTCGTCAGCAAGCTATCGTTCACAACTACGCAGCTGAGGCACAGATTACAAGAGAGAAGGTTCTTGCCTGGTTAGAACAAATAGGAAATCTAATTCGAGAGGAAGAATTGCCGAAGGACGCACAAGAGGAAGCAACAACTTACCTAGAGGATACAAAGAAGGCAATAGAAAGAGAGGAGCCTAAAAAGAAGTTAGCGCTCGCTAATTTAGAGAGTTTGGAAGAAACCCTTGAAAAGGCAAGTAAGACTGTAGATGCTGGTCAGACCCTCTGGAGCAAAGTAGGCCCTATTATCCTTAAGGTAGGAGCCTGGTTAAGCTCAACTGTTGTTTAAAGACAAGACTACCCTGAGTAAGCAAGGGAGTAAGGTGGGCAATGCCTACCTTGCGTAGCTCTACCGCGCTCACCCTGTATTCTTAAATTGCAGACACGCCCTAAATATCAAGAATTACCATCGCCGTCCAACCGTCATCGGTTTTTTCTAATTGGAACTGGTGTAAAGTAACCGCTTTGACATCTACTCGCTGCTGATGGCGATCGCGATCGCCATCATCGCGATCGCGCGTTTCTCACTACGAGGTGACGTGGCTAGAGCCTTTGATTTGCTTGCCTGCTTGTCGCAACTGGCGTGTCAGTTGCAGGTTCAGTAATACCAGTATTAGTCCCAGACACGTAATTAGCAGAAAAACGTTCTCCTCGTTTAGTAAGAAAGCGAAGGGAAAGACAATAGACAGCGACAGCACCGCCAATGGAGCGAAATTGCCAATTCCCAGTACTACAAAAATAGTTGGCGGCAATAAAATTGTTGCCCCCAGCGTACCTGCTGCCCAGAACGCCCGTTGCTGAGTTCGCATGAATAACAGCAGTTGGGCTAGGCTTGCGTAAATTAGCATTAAGCCAGCCTCCAAAGTAAGACCAAACAACGCCCCAATTCTGCTCTCATTTACTTTCGCAGCAGCAAGTGTACCAGTAGCTGATTGTGCAGGGGACAGTAAAATAAATAAAGTCAAGGGGATGATAACAATCACGACATTAACAGCGATCGCTACTACTGCCGGACTTTTTTCACCCCAAATTAAGTCCTTTACCAACAAGCTATCAGCAAATCTCTTGCTATTAGAACCCTTCTTGCGCCGAGCGCGTAGCCAATCCTGTAGAGTTTGGCGATGAGGCGTCACAGCAGCAATTAAACAGAGGTATAGCAACAGATTCAACAATGATAGCGCCAAGAGGTTTTCTGACAGCGGCGTAGCGTAAACGCTACGATTTTCTATGGAGTTGTAATTGGCACATCCTAGAGTCAAAACTGTAAAGCAAGCAGTTAACAAATAACTTTGCTGCTTGCTTAACATAGTGGCATTGGGTTCACGAAAGCAACGCTGCCAAGCTTGCCAAATAAACCAAGTCAAAATGCCGTAATTCAACAGCACAAAGCCGACGGCAGTTAAAACACTGTCACCCAATGGTAAACTAAACCACTTAAACCCTTCTAACTCTGTGGCGAAGGATTCATTAAAAGAACTGGCGGACAAATGTGGGATTAGGCAAAAGGGGTTAAGTAACTTTAGCCAAGTAGTGGAATTATAGTAACTGGTCGTACTTATTCCCTTAGTTAGCATTAGTAAAGCCAGAACCATACCACTGCCCAACCAACCTTGAAAACCGCCTAGCCAAGAACTGACAATCCCATATAGCAACGCAGCACTGTAAAAGAAAATACAGCTACTAACGAGAACCCCATAGAAACTCAAAATTTCTCCCAAAGGAATTTTAGCGGCGAGTCCAGCCCACAAATGGAGAGGAACTGCAACGACAGCTACCAGATAAATCAAAATCGGAACCCCTAGCAGTTTTCCCGTCAAAATACCCGCAGTAGAGTGAGGGCTGAGGCGAGTAAAATTCAGGGTGCCGCGACGTTGTTCAGTAGCCAAATCACTAATTAGCGAATAGGTTCCTGCTAGTAGCAGGATTAAGATGCCAATAATGCTCAGGGATATAAATCGGTCTAGTGACCATAATTGCGAGTTGATGATCAAATTGCCCAATCCATCCGGCAGGCATAGCGGTTCATTACTATTAGGAAGGGGCTTACCCGTGCAATATTTGTTGTAGATATCCGCAATTCGGTTAACAGAATTCGGCAGCTGGGTTTGAAAATACATGAAGATTCCAAATTGACCCAGCACAGAGATAACAGTTGCCAGCAGAATGTTTTGAGGTTTAAGACGTCCTTTGAGTTCCCGCAACAGTTGGGGATTCCAGTTACCCAGTGGTTCTATAAAATCGTGCATTATGGACAAAATCTCCTCTTGAAAGGATGTTTATAAAGACGCACTGCGATTGGAAGGATAAGGGTATCCTGTAAGTTATGGACATACAGACGAAATCTGCCTTCGCAGGTTTCCAAAGTTGGGTTTTTGGCGAGTCGGCGTTAGCGTAGCGTGCCGTAGGCTAAATGAGGCTTAGCTTGGGTAATATTTTCCCCTGTCAGAGTTTTTAAATCGAATGTCACTGACTTAGAGGAGAATTAGTCATTCTTTGAAAAACTACAGAGTAGGAGCGCATGAATTGCTCCTACAAACAACCTATTTTCCACTCGATAGAGAATTGCTATATTCGCTGCAATCTTAAAATATCCGCATCGGCATTTACAATTTGCAAAGCCTTTTTGCAAACACGTGCTAAATATCAAGAATTACCATTGCTGTCCAACCGTCATCGGTTTTTTCTAATTGGAACTGGTGTAATGTAACAGCTTTGACATCTACCCGCTGCTGATGGCGATCGCTATCTAGCTTTTCTCCCTTCGTAACCGCGCTTAGTTGATGCACTCCATCTTTCTCGGAAATCTCAACTTGTTGCGCTCTCAGCAGTAGTAACTCGCTGTCCTTGTAGTAGATAAATTCTTGCAGGAAATTAAACAGCAGCATATCCAACTCATCGTTTTCTAAGCTGAAGGTGCGTGTCTCACTTAGCGCGATCGCATCCAGATTATCAATCATCACGTTCATGGTTGCATCACCCGCCGCGATGAAAAGCTCCTCTAAATCTTTTCCCCAAGCGTGAAAAGCAATATCAGCAGTGGCAACATCTTCAAGAAACTCATAAGGCATAGGACTATTGCTCACACGACTTTAACTGACTAATAATTTCTTCTTTGCGATCGCTTACCTGTTTGCCGATAAAAACTAGCTCCGTCCCCTCTTGTTCAAATGGCTCCAGATCCCAACGTCCAGCCACGAAATTAAATAGGTAGTTTCCTTCAGGAAATCGTACAAAACCTTTCGCCCGGTAAACATCTGTCCCAAGGGAGTCGGCAAATTCTTCAAAACATTGTCGCTCGAAAGTGGCAGGACTTGTCGTGCTAAATGATTCAAATTCAAGTTGGTGAACGTGATGAGGTTGCGGTTGCACTCGCTCTCGACCAATCCCAAATAGCAAATCTGGGTCTACTTGGCATCGCTTAGTATGCAAAATTGATCCGACTTCGTTGAAGGAGCGCAATTTATCTTCTATTGCCTTTAACTCGCTTTCGGAAACCAAATCAACTTTATTCAGAAGCAGGGTGTCTGCTGCTTCAATTTGTATCCTAGTGGTATGTCCCACAGACGGATATTTCACCATTGCATCTGCATCGATAACCGTCACAACCCCATCCAGCCGCACTTTGGTTAAGCTTTCTTGAATGTCGAACACCAGCGCATCTGGTTCTGCAACTCCAGTTGTCTCCACTACAATATTATCCGGGTCAACACTATCAATGATTTCATTGACAGCGGCTTCAAATTCCCCTAGCAGCGAACAGCAGACGCAACCACCACCGAGATCCGCCATTTGGACATTTTTGCCTTGAATGATTTTAGTATCGATACCAATTTCGCCAAATTCATTCATCAAAATGGCAATCTTTTTAGGAAAAGAGTCAAGAATGTGACGAAGTAGAGTTGTTTTTCCGCTTCCGAGTGGCCCCGTAATGACTGTAAGTGGCGTGCGTACCTGCATAAACTATCCCTTTGATGAAACTGCACTGCGATGATTGAAGAAATACCAGCGAGAATACATTTACTTCCGGCGAAAGGCTCCCCCTACGTCGCTGTAATCAGACGAAAGCCGTCAAAAGTTTTCCACATCATTCGGTGGAATACAGAAGACGATTGCCTAGAGTATGGGTCTTGGTTTAACGGTAAGTTATATCCAAAAAGATGCGATATATCTTTTGACGGAAAATGGATGGTTTATTTGGCGATGGGGGGAAAAAATGGCAACACCTGGAGTGGGGTTTGTCTGTTGCCTCGGTTGAAAACCTACTTGGAGGCAGACAATATTGGAACGTGGTTTGGAGGAGGCTATTGGAAAGATGAGAAAGAACTGTTATTGAATGGTTGGGGACAGCCAAAAGGAAGCATTCCTTTTAAATTGGGAAAGTTGAAGTCTCAGTTTGGAGGAGAAGATTTAGGCGTACTATACCCCAGGTTAGAGCGGGATGGCTGGATAAGAGCCGGAGACAATTACGGTGCTGATGTGAAAGTTGATAATTCCAAAAAGTATATCGTTAAATGCGAAAATGACGACGGCTGGTATTGGAAGCCGAGTCGGGAGCATCCCACATTAAGAATGTATTACAGAGGTTATTTGAAATATGGGTACACTTTTGAGTTTAGGCTAGATGATTATCCCGATCTTCTCGATTGTATTGACTGGGCGACTTGGGATTTCCTAGGGAATTTAGTCTTTGCCAAACAAGGAACGCTCTACAAATACAAGCTGAGTGACTTCAAAACAGGTAAGCCTAGTTTCTGTATAGATTTGGAGTTTTTACAACGTAAAAAGCCAGCAATTTAGGAAGCGATCGCTCAAGGAATTCACAAGCGGTTTCGCGCAAAAGCACTACTCAGCTAATTCTCTATCATCAAGGTGCAAGTCTGCTTCTGTCTCGAAAAAGTCTACTGCACCGCTACTGATTTCGTAGTATGCACCAATCACTGCAATTTGCTGATTTTGAAGGGCTTCTAAAATAACTATGCATCAGGCGATCGCTTAAGTGCTAAACCTTCTTTATCCTTTAATATTGCCAATCGGTGTCAACCGCACCACCTTTTTGCTAATCCCCGCTAACTCCGCCGCTTCAATTACATCATCGATGTCTTTGTAAGCTGCACCCGCTTCTTCTGCTAGTCCAGACATTGAGGTACTGCGGACATAGATGCCCTTCTTCTGCATATCCTTCAGGAGTGTTTCTCCCTTCCAAGCTTTTCGCGCCTTGGTACGACTCATTGTGCGTCCGCTTCCGTGTGCAGTGCTGAAGAAAGTTTGGTCGCCGGTGGGTACGCCAGTTAATAAATAAGATCCGGTTTCCATACTGCCGCCAATAATAACCGGCTGACCAATATTCTTGTAGCGTTCCGGAACATCTTTCATTCCCGGTGCGAAAGCGCGAGTTGCACCTTTACGATGGACGAGGAGCGATCGCTTTTTCCCATCCACAATATGACTCTCTAGCTTGGCGGTATTGTGTGCGACATCATAAACCATGTGCATCCCCAAGTCTTCCGCCGAACGTTCAAAGATTTCCGAAAATACTTCGCGGATGCGATGCAGAATCACTTGACGATTGGCATAAGACATATTGATGCCACATTTCATCGCCGAAAAATAGGCTTGTCCTTCTGGAGAATCAAAGGGCGCACAAGCTAATTCTCGGTCTAGTATTTTAATTCCATACTTGCTATCCATTACCTTTAAAAATCTTTGCAGATAGTCAGTTGCCACCTGATGACCAAATCCCCGACTACCACAGTGGAACATTACCACCACCTGATCCGGCATGGTAATTCCCATTGTCTTGGCTAACTCTGGATCGAAAATATCTAGCTTTCGAGCAACTTGAATTTCTAAATAATGATTGCCAGATCCTAGAGTTCCAATTTGATTAAAACCCCGGTCAATTGCCTTGTCACTAATCTTTGCAGAATCAGCACCTTTAATGCAGCCGTTTTCTTCAATGAGTTCTAAATCTTCTTCCCAACCATAGCCATTATTCACGCACCACTGAGCGCCTTGTTCGACCACTTTGCGAAAGTCATTCCGCGATAATTTCACAAAGCCACTGCTTCCTACTCCAGCCGGAACCCTTTCATAGAGCCTATCTACCAGCTTTTTGATATAAGGTTTGACTTCATGGTAGGTGAGGTTTGTAACCATCAAGCGCATTCCGCAATTGATATCAAAACCGATACCGCCGGGGGAAATCACGCCCCCCTTTTCCACATCCATCGCCGCCACGCCACCAATGGGAAAACCATAGCCAAAGTGTCCGTCGGGCATACACATAGCATATTTGGTTATCCCTGGCAGCGTCGCTACATTCGTAACTTGGTCGTAAACCGCTTCATCTAATTCGGAAATTATCTTTTCTGTCCCATAAATCCGGGCGGGAACGCGCATCCCTTCCTTGTAGGAAACCGGAATTTCCCATACCGTGTCAGAAATTTGTTCTAAAAATTCCTTAATAGGCATCTCGGTTTTACTCCTAAAAGGTGTGTGGAAAATAAAGGCAACCGTCTCAAACCCTATCGTTTACAGACTCTACCTGAGCAAGAGCTTTTGGAAGTTCTGGTCGCCCATTATTGAGAGTGGGGAAAGAGATGAGTGGTAGGAGCGATCGCATATTCCCCACCAAGAGAAACAGTAAAAGTCCTTGCACCACTAGCAGGTTCGTGACTAAAAAGAACGTCGCCTCCTCAATTGGCAACCCGAACAGCTTAAATCCCGTGCTATAAGTCTCCGAAATGCTCCAAATGCCCTGTCCGATGGCGATGCGGTCGGCTATCCACAGGTAAACTGTCGGGGTCAGAGTGCCAATCAGCCAAGCGTCTTTTCTCGCCCAGAGGTGCTTTGCTCCAACTCCCCACTGTAGCGCCAGTACGGGGCCTGCCCAAGCTAAAATTAGCCCCATGTACACAGTCTTATCCGACTGCAACATGAAAGCTCCCGCAATGCTGAGAACGAGCCAGAAAACGATGCCCGATGCTCGCATCCAAGGAGAATCATCCTGCTTCACTGGTTCGCTGGTGCGAGGAAACAGCCAGTACAGCCAAAGACCCGTTAGGAGTGGCTGAAGGATAAAGAATAAATATTCTTCAATGGGTACGTAGCCAATTGTACCCACTACCCGATCCGTGCCGTAGTTCCACACCTCGCGCCAAACCAGGTAATTGTCCCACGGTGTCGTATAAATCAGTGCAACCAGTGCAATCAGGGGCAGCCCTAACCACGCTCTAACTCCTCCAATACCAGCCAGAGGTTGGCGTTGAAGCCATGCCAGTAGGAGGAGCGGTGGCAGGATAAAGACAAGGTGAAACGCCAAATAGGTCATTGTTGCTGCTGATGTTCTAGACGTTAATGATGCCGAAGTAAAAGCCAGCAAAAAGCAAAAGAAGCAGCAGGCTAATTAGGGTAATGCTGATACGAAATGGCTTTGGGGGCAAGTCTTCAGAGGTAATTACACTATCCCGTTGTACCTGAGTAATTGGATCAGAGTTCTTGTCTTCCGGTTTTACCAGATCCCGTTCTGTATTTGTATTGCCGTGTGTCGGTTCCATTGGCGGTTCTATTTGCGTCCTACATAACTCTTCTGCTATCTATCTTCGAGAAACTGCTCTTAGGCTACCTCGTTCTTAAGAACTACCTTAGCGTGGAGAGTAGTTCTGCCAGAGGAGTTAGCTTTGTGTGAAGTTCAGTTGTTATTATAAATACAGAAATTTTCAGGCAAGAGGCTTAAAATTATCCTTATATGGAAGAGTTAGGAGTTGTTCCAGAGGCGATTTATCGTATCTAATGCTTTTGGTAGTTAGGTTCTGTTAGTCAACCTACGCTAATTTTCCGTAGTCTAGTTTTATCGTTTTATCTGCTAGATGAAAATAGCGATCGTCGTGACTAATTACCAGTATAGTTTTACCTTTATTTTGAAGTTCTGGTAAAAGTTGTTTATAGAAGATTTCCCTAAAGAAAGGGTCTTGATCTGATGCCCATTCATCGAATAGGTAAATCGGGCGGTCTTCCAAGTAAGCGGTGAGGAGAGCAAGACGCTTACGCTGTCCTTGCGAAAGGTCTGTGGTGGAAAGTACGCCATCTTTTATTTGGACTTTATGCTCTAACTGAAGTTGCCTTAAATACTCTTGGGCTTGGGTATCGAGGTTATTAATATTAATTCCTAAAATTCGCTCAAATAAATAAAAGTCCGAAAATACTGTGGCGAATAACTGACGATATGATTCTCTATTATTATCAGTGATTTTTTCTCCATTCAGACTAATTTTCCCGGATTCGGGAATGTATAAACCAGCAATAATTTTAGCAAGGGTGGACTTACCACTGCCATTACCGCCAACAATAAAAACCAGTTCACCTGGATGAAAAGTTAAACTAATTGGGCCAAGGGTAAAATTACTTTCTTCCTGTTCTCTACGATAAGTGTGGCTGATTTGGATGAGTTCTACACTTTTGAAAAATGGCTGCGGGTCAGATTGATATTTGGGAATATTTTCGGAACGGCTGGCTAAAGATAAGCCTAAAGTATCAATTTTTTGTAACGCAACGCTGGCTTGGCTGAGTCCGGGTAGTATTTGTAAGATGCTCTGAATCGGCCGCATTATAAAGGTAAGGGTGAGGACATATCCGGATAGAACTGATGTGTTAATTGTTGTAAGTTGGGGAAGACCAAATACTAATAAGGCAAGAAGGATGAAAAAGAGAAGGTCGCCAAAACTAGAAGCGATCGCTAAAATCCTTAAACTGGTGACTCTGTAATCTCGTGACGATGCAGCAGTGACTTGGAGTTCTTCTGTCAGGAAGGCTTCGCGGCGACGAACGTTTAGTTTGAGTTCTTTAATTCCGTCTGTGATGGCGCGAAAGTGTTTGAATAGCCGATCCTGTTCGTCACGAGCAAGTTTCAGAAGACGCTCGGCTTTAGATAATAGAAATTGAACGCTACCAATGGCGACAACTAAAAATACTAGCGTTATTAGTAATACTACCCAGGAAAGCGAGCCTAAATAAACTAAACAGCCGAAAATTATGGCAATGTCAATGGAAAGGAAAGGAATGGTGAAGACTGCGGTAGAGATTGCTTGTATATCTTCTGTTAATGTTGCTAAAATCCGGTTCGCTCCTAGTTCTTCTAGGTGGCGCAAGGGGCATGATAAAATTAAACCGCTCAAGTGCAGTCGCAGTTTATAAACGGCTTCTTGCGATAAACTAACCAGCAAAAATCCGGAGATTAAGCTAGTTACAAGGGTGACGATTGCTAATCCCACAAAGCCCCAGAGTAGTTGATTTGTGGATGTATTGTTGCTGCTGAGGGCGTTGTTGATCGAGGCGATGAGGAAAGCACTACAAGCTCCACTGACGGAACCTGTAAAGGCTGCGATCGCTACTGTAACCCAAGACTCACGCAGAAGAAACCCGATTAGATTCATTTTTGTCTGGCTTGTTGGGTGCGATACATCTAGAGGGACATGGCATTGTCATGTCCCTACGTGACTAAAATTTTGGATTCCATCCTCATACACAGCATACACACAACCAATCTGCAAAAAAAAACCAGCCACTCGCGTGGGCTGGTCAAGCTTGCTGTGTTGGGAGGAGGAAAACCTGATGCCAAGACGGAAAATCGGCCCTTGCGATCGTTCCAAAAGCGAAGCTGCGTCTAGCATAATGACTTTCCTATGTAAATAAATGTAACATACTTACTAGGAAAATCGCAATTTTTCGTTACAAATTAGTACCAATTAATTGTTTTTTGTCAATCGTTGTCGTTTGTTTTACTCGATCGCAGACAACCGATGACTCTCCCCAAGTGTAGATTTATGGAATAGATGCACAAAAACCTGAGATATTTACTAGCCGCGCCAAATAATGTAAATTCCCCAAGCCGCAGCTGCACACGCCAAAATCGTTGACCAGATAGGGTGGTAGGAGCGAGTGGTTATACCGCTTTGCGATCGCAGGGTTTCCAAATCGATCCAGGGAGTTGCCCCCCGCCGAAACCAGCCGATGGCTGTGACAGGAAGGTTTACCAGGTCGCCAGGACGAGATGATGGTAAAAGATTGCCAATTGGGCCTAGTTGGGAGCAATGGTGTAATTTGATTAAACCCGTGTCAGTTTGCAAGATTAAATCCTGTCCCAGCCAATTACTCATCCCTCGCCGCCCTAAGAGTTTTCCTTGCATACGTACTGGCTTACTATCCACAGGGAGAGTGGCGGTACTGGCGTAGAGCTTTGGCAGGTTGGGGTCTTGCAAGTTGCCTGGTTTGATATCCGGGAAGAAGGCATTAATCCGCAAAAAGGTGCCAAGGCCAAAACCTATCGGTAAGCAACCGATAAGAATAGTCCAGTAATCGTCCAGCATCCAAACAAGTTGCCGGATTCCGAAGAAACTACCAATCCAACCCAACAGCCAAAATAAACATCCCAAGGCTAAACCGAACAAGATGCCAAAAAAGGGCGCACCTTGTAAGAGGAGTTTGGAGTTTGGAGTTCTTAGCTTCGTTTTTGGGGTTTTGAGTGAGGGTATTTGAGTGAAGTTTAGTTCTGTTTCCAGCTTCCAGTGACGGGCGTAGAGGGATATTAAGTACAAGCGATCGCCTATTAAAGGATGAGAGTTATTAATCGTCATCCACTGACGAGACGGGTTGAGACAATCCCATTGCAGAACTGATTCAAAGGTAGTAAGAGGCGTGACACTGCCCAAAGCGATCGCCTGTCGGTGTCCCACTGGCATCAGTAAGTCGAAGCTTTCTAAAAGCCAGCTAGTTGATTGATGTTGTTGGACATCAGCGGCAATGCCAATGGCAATTTTAAGTAAAGCACGGGTAAGTCCATTGGGGTTGCCAGTGATATCTGTCGCCACGCGATCGCTATAATTAAATCGCGATCGCGACAACCACAAACCTAAAGCGCGAGTTAGCCAAAATAAGCCGTAACTCAAAGCCGAAATAACCGCCGCAGGTATTTTTAGTACAGGGCTTTGAGTGCTGTCTCCCCAACGCGCTACTTGCCAATAAACTATGTAAGCAAGCTGTGCGACTAAGACGACGAGGGAAATTACTGCCAAATTCGCTCCCAACGGCAAACACGCTAAGGCAATCCACCAACAATTAAACGCCCAATCCGGGTTTCCTAACAAGTAGAAAAAACCGCCGATTAGAAACATCCCAAATGCGATCGCAATCCCTACCAGCCTATTTTGGACAATATGCCCCAACTCACCTGCATAGATGGCGGCAATTTCCTCATCTGCCAGTTGATCTAATAGCCCTTGACTAACTACGATGCGGGCAGTTTGGGGCAAATTTCCATAAGTGAGTGCAACTGGGGCGCTACTAGGTAATATCTTTAAAGTTGGCAACTTTAAGCGCTTTTGTCCGCAATAGCGCGGTAACATTTTAGCTGCCTCTGGGCTGAATTTAGACAGCCCAGAAAGAGACAAGGGTTGGATGCCATAAAAGTGCTTGAGTATAAGATCCAGTATCCAGGGCGACAGACACGCAAGCAACAGTAAAAGTATTACTACAACCCCGGTTGGTTGTTCGTAAAAAGCTTGGATAGGTTGCAAAAAGGGAATATTGAGCAAGAAGTTGTTCGTCGTCGTCATTACGAACTGAAGTAAAAGCGAAATCGCCCAAAATAAAGCGATCGCAACTCCAGCCTGAAGCAACCACAAACGCTCTTGTTGTACTGCTTTCATAGCTTTCCATCCTTGGGCGCGTCCAGCTTGCTTCCATTGTAAAGACGCAGGCGATCGCGTCTGTTCAACAGGCAATTCATCCGCATCTTTACTGCTGTCATCAGTTCCAAATGTCTCAGAAATTGCCGCCGCTAAGAGTGGTTTATTCTCGTTCGCATCTGACCGGGAAGGAGATCGGGGAGACTCTGCTTGTGTATTCCCCTTTACTGCCTTTTGTACAGGCGCACTTACGTCTTTTTTATCAGACTGGGATGTGTCCCTTGGTGTCGCTGGACTTGCAGTTGTTTGTAAAGGCACATCAGCAATATTAGAACCCGTCCCCGTGCGGATTTGTGGGGGTAGGGTTTCGTTGAGAGGGACAAACCCCGTGACATCGGATGCTGGTGGTGGTTCTAGTGCTGGCGTTGTTTCGTTGAGAGGGGCAAACCCCGTGACATCTACCGTTTTTGGGGAAGGTTCAGATTTTGGGGGCGGTTGAGGATAACGTTGATCCAATTTAGCTTTGATAGGCTCCGCCCAGCTTTTAACTTTGGGATATTTGCTTTGACTGAGGGCGACACAAAGCGATCGCGCTTTCTCAATTTTGCCAGTGCGTTCGTAAGCAACCACCAGTCCCATCTGAGCGCGGACGACTGACTTTGAACTGAGATCAACTTCGCAGACACCTTCAAGGTGAGCGATCGCATCTTGGTAATTTCCCTGTTTCAGGGCTGTTAGACCATCGTCCAGAGATGGGTCAGGTAGAGAAGCCATAAAAATTCTTTCACTCGGCGTCCTTCCAAGATACCCATACTTCTGCTCTCAAGTATCAAAATTTGGGATTTTGCCTCGCCCAAAATCTTTCCTATATCCGTAGCATCTTGGCTACAATTTGTATCATTTATTCTCTCCCTCTGGGCTGGCAGGAAGGCAGGGTGGTTTCATACAACCCTTAGAAAATTGCGACATTTTGTAGGGGCATGGCAATGCCATGCCCCTACCGCACAAATTATCCTTAACTTACAACTCCACTGGTTGTTGTCCCGCAACTACAGGCGCTGCGACATTCAACTTCAGCTCTGGGTGATCTGCTTGCACCTGCTGACAATTCCATTCATTTCGGAATAACAGCACCGGACGACCCCAACTATCCTTCACCGTGACAGTGTTGAACAATCGCCCAACTTTTTGCAACGCTTCCCAACCACCATCAACCCAACGCGCCACACTATAAGGTAACAATTCCAACAAAGTCTCAACGCCGTACTCATTCTGCATCCGGAACTGCACCACTTCAAATTGCAGTTGTCCCACTGCTGCCAGAATTGGGTCGCGTTTGGCATCATCCGCCGAGTACATGATTTGTACCGCGCCTTCTTCCCGCAGTTCGGAAACGCCTTTGTGGAATTGCTTGAACTTGGAAGGGTTGGGATTTTTCAGATAAGCGAAGATTTCCGGCGAGAAGCAGGGAATCCCTTCATATTCCAGCTTCTGACCAGTATAAATTGTGTCACCAATCGCAAATACGCCGGGATTGTTCAAACCAATCACATCGCCAGGATACGCTTCTTCAATTGATTCTCTGTCTTGGGCAAATAGTTTTTGGGGACGAGACAGACGAACAGCTTTGCCAGTACGGGCGTGATTTACCGTCATATCTTTTTCAAACTTACCAGTACAGACGCGCACAAAGGCAATGCGATCGCGATGCTTCGGGTCCATATTCGCCTGGAGTTTGAAGACAAAGCCAGAAAATTCTGGATAAGTCGGGGGAATTTCGCCGTTGGTGGAGTTGCGCGAACCCGGCTTCAAGGCATAATCCAGAAAGGCGTTTAAAAACGGCTCCACACCAAAGTTGGTCATGGCGCTACCAAAGAATACGGGTGTCATTTTGCCAGCGTGAACCAAATCTAAGTCAAGTTGTGACCCCACGCCTTCTATGAGTTCTAAATCGTCTTTGAGTTGGTAGTAAAGCTCTGGCTCTAAAAGTTCTTCAATCCGAGGATCACCTAATTCTACAACCGTATCAATGGCTTCGCGCTTGCCGTGTTCGCTGCGCTCGAACAGGTGAATTTTTTTCTCTCGTCGGTCGTAGACACCTTTGAAGCGATCGCCCATCCCAATCGGCCAGTTTACCGCATAAGTCTGCAACCCTAACTCCCGCTCGATTTCATCCAGCAGATCCAACGGTTCGCGTCCTGGTCTATCGAGTTTGTTTACAAAAGTAAAAGTGGGGAGATTTCGCATCCGACACACTTCAAACAGTTTCCGTGTCTGCGGTTCCAAACCCTTAGCCGCATCAATTAGCATCACGGCATTATCTGCTGCTGCCAAAGTGCGATAAGTATCTTCACTGAAGTCTTGGTGTCCGGGAGTGTCCAGCAAGTTAATCTGACAATTTTCATACTCAAACTGCAACACCGTCGAGGTAATCGAAATTCCCCGTTGTTGTTCCATTTCCATCCAGTCAGATGTTGCCTTTTTTTGCGCCCGTCGCGCCTTGACTGCTCCCGCCTCGTGAATTGCGCCTCCGTACAGCAAAAGCTTTTCCGTCAGCGTCGTTTTACCCGCGTCGGGGTGAGAAATAATCGCAAAGTTGCGCCGCCGCTCAACTGCTTGTTGTAATTCGGCTTTAATTGTCGTTTCTTGGAGATGTGAATCAGTTACCATTCTGATAATTTGTTCGTTGCTTTACAAAAATAATAATTATCAAAGCTAATAATTATAAAGCTTAAAGTTTCTCTTTATATATTTACTATATCATGTAGGTGCCAATAACCACCTAAAGTACCCGTATTTTTAACGTTCTCAGGGATATTGCGATCGCTACTTTCCGTATATTTTCGGATTAACAGCCCCACTTTAATGAGCCAATTTAAAATGAATCCTATTACTGCACTTTAGGAGCTTCAGCCGTCAGCAGCTGTTATAACTATGGCTCCGGTCGATAATTGGGCAATTCTTCTGAAGAGAGCCTATCTACCCTCTACAAAAAGAATGAATTACCCATGCAGTCCCAAACATTGGCTCGATACTCGTTCTTAGTATCTGGGTAAAAGCGCCAAAAATAAGAAAATTTTATGTTAGAAATTTTACAAAATATTTTTACTTCAAATCAATTTATTCCTCACGGACACTGCTACCTCTGGAAACCAGGGCTAGTGGGGCTAAATATCCTGTCAGATTCTTTGATTGCCCTAGCTTATTATTCAATTCCCTTGCTACTGGTGACAATTGTCCGCAAGCGAGGCGATTTGCCCTTCGACTGGATTTTCATCTTATTTGGCACGTTTATTGTTGCTTGTGGCACAGGGCATCTTTTGGAGATATGGACGCTGTGGCACCCGATATATTGGATTTCGGGGTTGGTGAAAGCACTAACTGCTATAGTGTCCGTTGCTACCGGAATTGTGCTGATGTCGTTGATTCCGAAAATCTTAACCTTGCCCAGCCCCGTCCAGCTAGAAGAAGCCAATCGCAAACTGGAAAAGGAAATTGAGAAGCGCTATCTTGTCGAGGAAAAGCTCCAACTGGCAATGGACAACATTCCGCAGTTCTTGTTCTGGAAAGATAGAAACTCAGTTTACCAGGGTTGTAATCGCAACTTTGCCCTCGCAGCTGGCTTAAACAATCCAGACGATATTATTGGTCTTACAGACTATGAATTGGCTTGGAAGCGTGAGGAATCTGATTTTTTCCGCCAGTGTGATGCGCGTGTGATGGAAAGAGATACACCTGAGTATCACATAATCGAAACCCAACTTCGAGCTGATGGTACAGAAGTTTGGGTAGATACAAATAAAGTCCCGCTACATAACGCGGAAGGTAATGTAATTGGAATTCTTGGTACATACGAAGATATTACTGCTCGCAAACTAGCAGAACAAGAATTGCAAGCTACAGTCGCTGAACTGAGAGCATTGTTTGCAGCAATGTCTGATGTAATTATAGTTATGGACGCTAAAGGTAGCTATCTAAAAATTGCTCCAACAAATCCTTCACTATCGTACAAACCGCCGATAGAGTTACTAGGCAAAACCCTGCACGACGTTTTTCCGAAAGCAGAAGCTGATGCCTTTTTGGGCAATATTCGCCGCGCCTTGGAACAAAGGCAGATGGTGAATACAGAATACAGCATGATAATTGGAAACAATGAATATTGGTTTGCCAATAGCATTTCACCAATTCAGGAAGACTCGGTTATCATTGTGGCGCGAGATATTACCGAGCGTAAAATCCTAGAAAAAGAATTAGCAATGCGCGAGCAATTGTTAAATTTATTTATCACCGCCGCACCTGTGGGAATGTGTATTTTAGATGACCAACTGCGGTATTTGCAAGTCAACGAGGCGTTAGCAGAAACAATCTGTGGCTTGGATGTGGAAAGATTTATCGGAAGACCTATTGGTGAAGTTATTCCCCATGTTGCACCACTAATTGAGCCGATTTATCGCCGGATACTAACAACAGGAGAATCGGTTCTCAACGTTGAAGGGTGTAGCGAAAAAGCGGAGCAACCAGGGGTAATGTGTCATTGGGTGGCTTCTCAATTTGCCATACCCGGAGAGGATGGTAAACCGATGGCTATTGGTGCCATCGTAGCTGATATTAGCGATCGCAAACGAGCAGAAAACGCCCTGCGACAATCAGAAACCGAGTTGAGAAAAAAGAACCAGCAGCTGGAACATACTCTCCAAGAACTCCAACGCACACAAGAACAACTGATTCAAAGCGAAAAAATGTCCAGTTTGGGACAGTTAGTGGCGGGTGTGGCTCACGAAATTAACAATCCAATAAGCTTTATCTACGGCAATCTCACTCACGTCAGCGAGTATACCCAAGAGTTGCTTTCTTTGGTATGCCTTTACCAGCAACACTATCCCCAACCATCCGCTGAAATTGAAACTTTGAGTGAAGAACTCGATTTGGATTTTCTGGCACAAGACTTGCCCAAAATTCTGTCATCAATGAAGAATGGAGCAACCCGCATCCGCGAGATTGTCTTATCTTTGCGGAACTTCTCGCGGCTAGATGAGGCAGAGGTGAAGGCTGTCAATATCCACGAAGGTATTGACAACACGCTGCTAATTCTGCAAAACCGCCTGCATTCTCAGGCGCTAGCTTGGGAAAAAGGAGGAAGACACGCCGAAATTAAAATAATTAAAGAGTATGGGAAACTGCCGCCAGTCAAGTGTTATGCAGGGCAGCTGAATCAGGTATTTTTGAATATCCTCACTAATGCCATTGATGCTCTGGATATGAAGGCTGGGGACTGGGGACAAGAGACAAGGGATTGGGGGCTGGGGACTGGGGACAAGGGACAAGGGACTGGGGATTGGGGACAAGAGACAAGGGACAAGGGACTGGGTAAGAGTCCTTCCAATTCCCAATTCCCAATTCCCAATCCCCAATTCCCAATTCCCAATTCCCAATCCCCAATCCCAAAAATTCGGATTAGCACCGAATTTCAGGGAAACGATTGGGTAGTGGTTCGGATTGCTGATAATGGTTGTGGCATGACCCAAGAGGTTCGGCGTAGGCTGTTTGACCCATTTTTTACCACTAAACCCGTTGGCAAGGGGACTGGTTTGGGGTTGTCAATCAGCTATCAAATTGTGAAAAAGCATGGCGGTATCTTGCAGTGTGTTTCCGCACCAACTCAAGGGGCGGAATTTGTCATCCGGATTCCGATTCAGCAAAAAGTGGGAATTGGTAATTGCTAATCGGTAATTGGGGGAAAAATAAGCAAAATTTATTTGTGCTTATTTACTTTCGCAGGAGAGCCTTTTTCAGGTACGGGAAGCCGCTTTAAGAGTGCGGCTCACCCCCGGCGATCGCGTGTTACATTCAAGGCAACAGAAAAGAATTATCTGCATTAGGGGGAAGGATGTACGACACAGACAAGCGGAAGTTGCTATCGGCACTGGCTCATGGCTCAATCTTTTTTAGCACCGCACTTGTGTCTATCGGACTACCGATTGCGATTTGGTTCGTATCCGAAGACCCAGTTGTGAAAGAAAATGCTAAGGAAGCCATCAACTTCCACTTCAATGTATGGTTGTATGGGGCGATTATTGGAGTGTTAGTTTTTCTAACCCTTGGTTTACTAGGCCCTATCCTGGTGCCTTTAGGGTTTCTTCTCCACTGGGGGCTAACAATTTTGGCAATTACCCATAGTTTGAGCAATACTGACCAAGCTTACCGCTATGCCTTTATTTTTCGCTTACTGTAGTCTTTAGGCTGTTGCGATCGCTAAATCTTTCGTGGCTATAGTTAAGTAGACACATAAAACAGAAATATAAAACCCGTTTTCTCTCGGAAACGGGTTTTATGTCTTAGATACTGGGTCGCTTGGTGCATCCTGATTGCGAATGCTTGTGATGTGCGATCGCTTGCAAAATTCACTGCCCCAAAACGGTAAAATCCTAGTCTGAACCTAAATCTTACTCCTCCTTACCCTAGAAATGGCAGAAACTTTATTCTTCAACGCCCTCCGCGAAGCCATAGACGAAGAAATGGCACGCGATTCAGCTGTATTCGTTCTCGGTGAAGACGTTGGTCACTACGGCGGCTCTTACAAAGTTACCAAAGACTTATACAAAAAATATGGCGACCTGCGCGTACTAGACACCCCCATTGCTGAAAACAGCTTCACAGGGATGGCAGTTGGTGCCGCTATGACCGGACTAAGACCAATTATTGAAGGCATGAACATGGGCTTTTTGCTCCTCGCCTTCAACCAAATCTCCAACAACGCCGGAATGCTACGCTATACTTCCGGCGGTAACTTCAAAATCCCGATGGTGATTCGCGGCCCCGGCGGTGTCGGTCGTCAGTTGGGTGCAGAACACTCTCAGCGATTAGAAGCTTATTTTCAGGCAGTACCCGGTCTAAAAATTGTCGCTTGTTCCACACCTTATAACGCCAAAGGACTACTAAAAGCCGCCATCCGCGACGATAACCCAGTTTTATTCTTTGAACACGTCCTCCTATACAACTTGAAAGAAGATTTACCAGAGGAAGACTATGTGTTGCCTTTGGATAAGGCAGAAGTGGTGCGACAAGGTAAAGATGTAACAATTCTTACCTATTCGCGGATGCGTCACCACGTCATGCAAGCCGTGAAAAACTTGGAAAAGGAAGGTTTTGATCCAGAGGTGATTGACCTGATTTCCCTCAAGCCTTTAGACTTTGATACCATTGGCGCTTCCGTGCGGAAAACCCACCGGGTAATCATCGTGGAAGAATGTATGAAAACTGGTGGAATTGCTGCGGAATTGACAGCATCAATTAGCGATCGCTTATTCGATGAGCTAGATGCACCAGTGCTGCGACTTTCTTCCCAGGATATCCCGACACCTTACAACGGAAATCTGGAACGGCTGACAATTGTGCAACCAGAGCAAATTGTCGAAGCTGTGCAGAAGATGATGGCCTTACAAGTTTAATTTGTCTAGGACAGGTATCTCGCCTGTCCTACTAGACTAACCATCAAAACTGCTGGATTCGCCCAAAAGGGATTATCATAGCATTTGTTTGAGCAAGTTGTGGTATGCAGAGACAGCGTTCCTTATTAGCCCTAATCCTGGTTTTGGTGATTGCTTCCATCACCGTGCTTACCAGAATACCTATTCGGCTGGGATTAGACCTCCAGGGTGGGTCACAATTGACAATTCAGGTGAAACCCACAAAAGAGGTCAAGGAAATCAAGCGCGAAGATTTAGACGCGGTTTTGAAGATAGTAGAAGGCAGAATTAACGGTCTTGGGGTGTCAGAACCCGTGGTGCAAACTGTCGGACAAGACCAAATTTTGGTACAGTTGCCGGGGGTGAGCGACCCGCAGCAGGCGGAACGGGTACTAGGTGGTACCGCGGTGCTGGATTTTCGCCGCCAGAACCTGGTAGTAGGAACGCAACTGGGTGTCAGAGAAACCGAGTTGCAGGAATTACTGCTAAAACAACAGCAGTTGCAGGCGAAAGGAGATGCGACAGCGATCGCCGAAAATAAAGAAGCGATCGCCCAAAAGCAACAACAAATCGCTGAACTCGAACGAGAAGCATTTGAACCCACCGGGCTGTCAGGCAAAAACCTGAAAAATGCCCTTCCTCAACCCACACCAAATGGTGACATTTGGGCTGTAGGTATCAGGTTTGATCCTGACGGAGCCGAAAAATTTGCACAATTAACCAAAGATGTAGCCAAAAATGGCGGCAGGCTGGGTATCTTTCTGGATAATAAGCTGATTAGCGCTCCCGGTGTTGATCCAAAATATGCCCAAACTGGAATTACAGGCGGAAATGCCGAAATTTCCGGCGATTTTACTTTAGAAACCGCTAACGAATTAGCCCTTCAGTTACGAGGCGGTTCCCTACCCTTCCCAGTAGAAATAATCGAAAACCGCACAGTAGGAGCAACGCTAGGACGAGATAGTATCCAAAGCAGTATCTACGCTGGTGTTGGGGGTCTAAGTTTGGTACTGATTTTTATCGGTGTCTATTATCGGCTACCAGGCGTAATTGCTGATGTCGCTTTGGTTATCTACTCGCTGTTGACATTAGCTACCTTTGTTTTATTAGGTGTCACTTTAACCCTACCGGGAATTGCTGGGTTTATTCTCAGTATCGGGATGGCAGTTGATGCCAACGTCCTGATTTTTGAGCGGACGCGGGAAGAATTAAGAGCCGGAAAGAGTTTATATCGCTCTGTGGAGTCTGGCTTTTACCGGGCGTTTTCCAGCATTTTAGACAGTAACGTGACCACCTTGATTGCGTGTGGAGCCTTGTTTTGGCTGGGTTCAGGTTTGGTGAAGGGTTTTGCCCTCACTCTGGCTATTGGAGTTTTGGTGAGTATGTTTACAGCAATTACCTGTAGTCGTACCCTGCTAATGACAGCAATAGGATTTCCACAATTACGCAAACCGGAACTGTATGCTCCGAAGTTGCAGGCATTTGGAAAATCTCAGGCAGGGGCAGGACAATGAAAATAAGTGTAGTCAAAAGGCGATCGCTCTGGTGGACAATTTCCGCCGTCTTCATGCTCGCGGGCATCATTGCGATGGCAATCAACTGGACGCAGATAGGTGCGCCCTTACGTCCCAGTCTGGATTTTGTCGGCGGCACGCGGTTACAATTTGAACTCGACTGTTCTAAGCCGGACAACTGCAACCAACCCATCGACATTCCCGCAGTTCGGGAAGTTTTAGCCGCTCAAGGTTTGGCAGACAGCAGCATCCAAGTTTTAACTAAAAAAGTTGGTGGTGAAACCCAGTATGGGTTATCAATTCGCAGCAAAGCACTCGATGTTGAACAACGCACCAAGCTGCAAAATGCCTTAAGCGAACTCCGAGCCTTCGACCCCCAAAAAACTCAGATAGACACTGTTGGCCCTACCCTCGGACGACAACTTTTTGCCTCTGGACTCCTGGCACTCATCCTATCCTTCGCTGGCATCACCATATACCTAACATTTCGGTTCCAGCTAGACTATGCCTTCTTCGCCTTTGCAGCCCTTTTTCACGATGTTTTGATTACCGTGGGCAGCTTCGCCATTTTAGGTTTGGTTCTAGGTACTGAAGTTGATAGCTTATTTGTCGTGGCGCTGTTAACCATCATCGGTTTCTCCGTCAACGATACCGTAGTGATTTATGACCGAATTCGGGAAGTTGTCAAACTCAATCCAGAGTTGCATATTAATCAGATTGTCGATGATGCTGTTAATCAAACCCTAACGCGGTCAATCAACACCACCTTAAGTACGCTGCTGACCTTGTTTGCCCTCTTTTTCTTTGGCGGCGATACCCTGAAAAACTTTGCCTTAGCCTTGATTATTGGATTCTTTGCTGGTGCTTATTCCAGTATCTTCGTTGCCAGTACCCTATTGGCATGGTGGCGAGAGCGCACAGGTCAATCCAAGGGCATTCCCGCCACTGAACCAAGAACTTCCGATGAAATCTGAATTGGGTGAGGCAAGAGAATGAATCAGCCAAGAGGTGATCAATCAGACCAGAAGCCAGAGGAGCAAACGATTCATCCCTCATGCTTCATCCTTCATCCCTCGGATGATCCCAGCTTTGGGCAACAAGTGCAAAGGTTACACCAGCTGACTGTCTACGGCAGATGGTTGGTTGCCGGGTTACTCTGGATTACTGTTGGCCCCTTAAGCTTGTGGGGCTTGCGTTACCCAATTTCTCTGATGTGGGAACACTTTACTTGGGCGGCATTGCGATATGGTCTTTTTTACAATCCGGTGCCGACACTGGGACTCGCCTTCTGTGTTGGCATGACCGTATCCGTTTTGGTCTGGCAAAGTCGTAACATTTTGTTGGGAATGCCTCATCGGGAACAACAACGCTTAGAGCAACAGGTGTGTCAAATTCGCCGACAAGGGAAAACACACCCACTTTGGAAGTGGGTTTGTCAATAAAATTCTCTCGTTCCCAGCCTCTGACTGAGAACGCATAAAGGGAGGCTTTGCTCACGGTTAGCATTCCCAGCCTCTGACTGGGAATGAGAACTTGTGATTTCTTTTCACGCGCACCGAGACAGAATTGGTTGAGAACGGTACTGCTGAATGGGAATTTTAATCACAAACTCTGCACCCTTCCCTGGTTCGGAAACACAGGTTAATTGACCGCCGTGCTTTTCTACAATAATTTGGTAGCTAATAGATAAGCCCAGTCCTGTCCCTGCGCCCACTGGTTTTGTGGTGAAGAAGGGGTCAAATAACTTTCGACGTACTTCCTCGGTCATCCCGCAACCGTTGTCAATAATCCGGATGAGCACATGATCTGAATCTACAACCTCGGTGCAAATCCGAATCTCTGGGGCTGGGGACTGGGTATTAGGGATTAGGGATTGGGGATTAGGAACCCTTGAAGATTCTTCACCCAGTCCCCAGTCCCTAGTCCCCAGTCCCCATTCCCGATTCCCCAGTTCCAAAGCATCAATGGCATTACTAAGGATATTCATCAATACCTGATTGAGCTGACCAGCATAACAGTCTATGGGTGGCAGGTCGCCATACTCTTTAATGATGGCGATCGCTCTCTGGCCTGGAGTAGCCTTTAAGCGGTCTTGCATCAATTTCAAAGTGCTGTCAATGCCTTCGTGAATATTGACAGACTTCTTCTCTGCTTGGTCGTGGCGCGAGAAGGAGCGCAATGATAAGACAATTTGACGGATGCGATCCGCCCCCAATTTCATTGAGGACAGCAGTTTGGGCATATCTGCCATCACAAAATCTAGGTCGAATTCTTCGAGGAAATCTTCGATTTCCGCAGCTGGTTTGGGATAATGTTTTCCATACAGCTGCAACAACTCCATCAAGCTTTCAATGTAGTGACTGGCGTATTCCAGGTTTCCGTGGATGAAGCTGACGGGGTTGTTTATTTCGTGGGCGACACCTGCCACCAGCTGCCCCAGACTGGACATTTTGGCACTGTGAATCAGCTGGGCCTGAGTTTGTTTTAATTCGCTCAAGGCTTGTTTTAGCTTGGCCGCTTTTTCTCTCAATTGGGCTTCTGATTGCCCTCTGGCTTCCTCAGCCGCTTTGCGCTCGACAACTTCTTTTAAAAGAAGCTCGTTGGCTGCTTTTAGCTCAGTGGTGCGTTCTTCGACTCGTCTTTCTAAATCGTCGTTAGCTTTTTCCAGTGCAACTTGTGCAAGTTTGCGCTCAGTGATATCGCGCGTCACGGTAGCGAAGCCGCGCAGCCATCCGTCTTCGCCTCGCAAGGCTGTTACTACGACATTTGCCCAAAACTGCGAACCGTCTTTGCGTAAGCGCAATGTTTCGCATTCAACCCGGCCTTCCATTGCCGCTTTTTTCAGGACTTGCTCTGGCTTGCCTTTTTGGATATCTTCGCTGGGGAAAAAGCTGGAGAAATGCTGACCGAGAATTTCACTGGCTTGATAGCCGTTAATTCCTTCTGCACCTTTGTTCCAGCTGATAATCTTGCCGGTGGTATCCAGCATATAAATGGCATAATCTTTGACATTCTTGACTAGCAAGCGGAAACGCTCTTCACTTTCCCGCAGCGCCTCGTCTGATTGTTTGCGCTCAGTAATATCACGGGCAGTGGCGTAAATCAGTTGTTCTTCATGGCAGACGGCGGCGTTCCACAAAAGCCACTTGTAGGAGCCATCCTTGCAGCGAAAGCGATTCTCAAAGGAAATAGTTTCTGTGCTACTGGAAATTTCCTGCAACTGAGCGATGGTAGCTTGACGGTCTTTGGGATGGATAAATTCGATCCACTGTTTAGCCGAAAGCTGATCGGTTGTGAATCCCAGCGTTTTTTCGCACATCGGGTTAAGTTGCTTGAAGTAGCCGTCGAAACCGGCTACGAAAAACATATCCAGAGAGAGCGTAAAAAAACGGTTTTTCTTGACTTCCAATCCTCTGCTATCGCTAATTCGGGGTTTTGCCGCCTGCATTGTCATTTTTCACCTACCTATTTTCCTTAAATGCACTCCTCCATGCTTCCCCTGATTTCTACTGAGACTTAGGTCTTTACTAAATTGACATCTTTATGTGGAGTTTACACATAATATAGTTTTTTATGGATGCCTTGACAATTATTAACGAAAATTATATAAAGTATTCGGATTTTGCTGTAGAATCCCTGCTGCCCGGTTAGAGAGGATTGGGATTTTCATCCCAAAGGAAAATCGCGATCCCATATCTAACACCAGGGAACAAGCTTTGCCAAGGGTTTTCCGCCACGATTGGCGCAGCCTGCGTGGGGTGCGCTTATAAGGGCGAACAAACTCTCGTCCGCGCAACGGGAGGCTAGGACGCGATCGCGCTCAATCTCTGGGTGTGCGTTTCTCAATCTCAGCGATGGGTAATAATAGAGTGTCTTCAATATGCGATCGCGTTTTGTCACTTACATCACCGCTACTATTCAGGCAATCCACCAGTAACCGATTAGCATCATAGTATTGCCTTAGCTTTTGCTTCTGTTGAGGGCTGAACTGCCAACTATCGCTGATATTTTTACGTGGAATGCTTGACATCACATCTGAGAGTTGCTGAAGCCAAGCTTCACCCTTTGCTTGAAACCATGTCTCAAGTTTTTCTATACCTTCACGTACCTTAGGTAAATGGTGTTTTTTGAGTTTTTTCAGTGAAACTAATTTAAGGTTAGGTTCGCTTGTAATTAGCTCAGGCTTATCTATACTAATTAATTGACGAACCATCCATATAAAGTCAACTTCGTCTGGTAATTGATTTTTGATATCTTGCAGAGAGCGACGCAGCTCAGGTTTAATGTCTAGTTTAGGATCGAGGCTACGGTCAATACCGGACACAATCTCTAATGCAAAGTCAATATTGTCAAGCTCGGTAGTCTTCAATTCACTGAACGGGGAGGTAGGGTCAAGAGGAAGGAGAAAGTTAAGGATGTATCCAAGCGCACTTGCAAGGTCAAAAGTGATCTCATAATCAATAGCTAATATAATGTCCATGCTATGAGCATCTGCGGCTGCTTCCGAAATTTTATTGTCAATTTCAACGCTCAAATACCAGGAAATTTTAAGGGCAAGGGCAAGGTATAAGGCTCGAATAAGTGCTGATTTATAGGGAAGTTTGGAGAAAAGAGCTTGCTGTTTTTGGTATACCCCTGTTAGGAAATTCTGCAATTTTTTATCATCAGCTACCATGACATCAATCTGTTGCTTAATTAATGTCATGATCTTGTCAATCGATTCTTCACTCGATTTTAATCTCGCTATCGCTTCCGCCTGTATCATTGGATGGAGCCAGTATCCTGCTGGTTGAAATGCCACCAACTTCCCTTGAGATTGCAGGTTTTCAAAACCTAGCATCCATCCTTGTTTTTTTGGAAAATGTAAAAATAACTCATTTTCCCAAAATTTAGGGATATCCTCTCGTTTTTCTTTTTTATATTCAACTAAACAGCTACGTTGCAAGGATTCAATGGCTTGTCTTTGTTCTTCTTTGGACAGATCCCAAAGTAAACAAGAAAGTCCAATATAGGGAATTTGAGGAATGTTTTGATAGGGATATAATCCTAAGCGACAAAGTAATTTATAGGCTTTAATATCGAACTCTAGCAGACGATCGAACTGACTAGCAATTAAATCTTTTATCTCTCCCTTTAACAAAAATTCTTGATTATCTTGCCAATAAGCTTCTAAATCACCGTCATAATCTGATTGGATCAGATTATGGAGAACTTTCATAGCTAGGGCGTTTCCCCCGTAGGCTTTGTGGATGGAACTCAAAGCTGAAGAATGAGTATTAATCTCGAATCTGCTGAAAAACTCTTGCCACGCTTCCTCGTCTAGCCCTGGCAAGGGGTAAGGCTTAATTAAGGTTAACTTAGCCTCATTCAAACGAGCGCGGCTCGTAATCAATGTGATAGACTTTACCGTTGGATGAATTAAGACTCTACTAAGTAGTTCTACATAATCACGATGGGGTTTATTCAACTTGCCGTTTTCATCTAGAGCAGTTTCAATATTATCAATTAGTACTCCAATTTTTTGATTCTGGAGCTTGCATCTAAGTTGCTCCAGTAGCATATCAAAATTATCCTCTAGCTTCTCTACCTTGAAGTATTCTCTTAGTTGAAACTTAATCCAGCGTTCTACAGAAGTTATACACTGGGCATCCATTCCTACCTGGAGTTCCAGATACTCTAGTCTTTGAGTCTTGAAGTATTGGTGAGCCAGGGTTGTTTTGCCTACGCCGCCTTTGCCATAAATGCCAATAGTTTTTGCATTCTGACTACCGACAAGGGTGTTGAGGTGCGCGATCGCTTCCTCACGCCCCACAAAATCAGCATTCTTTTTCCCTTCATCTGGCTGTGGGGGTTGTGGGACTTCTGCTGAGTGTTGTGATCGCCATCTCTCCAGCGCTGTCCGAAAATTCGTTTTTCTAACCTTTTCCCCTAATACTTCTGACAATAGCTTCCATAACTCAGAACCTTCATTTTTTATGTGTTGAGAAGTATAGTCGTGGGTTTCAGCAATATCATCATAATTTTGACCTTGCCAAGAGCCTCGAAGGATAAGCACTTCGATATCTGCCAATTTTCTTCCTTTTTTGGAAAAAATGGCTTGATTTGCAACTTTTAATGCTACTTCCAATGCTTCTTCGGCGTTCATCAAGCAGTGAGTATAAAATTGATTCTTTGGCATAACCTTACTTTTTTGGACTAAATCGGACTATCAATCTCCTTAATTTATAGTACCGACAAATTTTTAGATTGGAATCAGAATGATTGCATGAGTTGACTAATGCAACTATCGAGGATTTCAAGCAAACTATGAATATTCAAGTCACACCCACCATAGAAGTTTTAAATGTTGACTGCATGGAATTAAAATTTCAAGGTCATTCCTTGCGGTATGCGGGAACGGCAGAGGATTTAAAGTTGGTTGCTGAAGACTTGTGTTTAGCACTTCGTCTCAGTAAGACTGCTTGGATTAAAGTGCCACTAGAGTTCAGGGATTTAGTGCGTGTCTATGTAGGCAGACATCTACAGGGACTTTTACTACCAGAAGAGGTCCAGACAGTCAACCAGAATGGAATTGATTATCTGATGAATTCTACCAATAAACGAACTGCACTTCAGTTTATGAAGTGGTTTTACGAGGAGGCGCTTCGCTCTATTCACAAGAAAGCTTAATACTAATCTTGAAGCCCGCGCAGGCGGGCTTTGTTTGTATAGCCGCGAATTCTATTCGTTCGGTATTTTCACGCACACCGAGACAGAGTAGATTCACAATTGGACTGCTGAATGGGAATCTCAATTAAAAACTCTGTACCAATCCCTGGTTCGGAAACACAGGTCAATTTACCGCAGTGTTTTTCCACTACAATCTGATAACTAATTGATAACCCTAAACCACTACCTTTGCCTACAGATTTCGTTGTAAAGAAGGGGTCAAATAGACGTTGCTGCACTTCTGATGTCATCCCAACGCCGTTGTCTGTAATGCGAATTAATACTTGATTGTTATCTCCTACTTCGGTGCGAATCTGAATCTGTGGGATTGGGGATTGGGGATTGGGTATTAGGGATTGGGTATTAGGAATTGGGGATTGGGAATTGGAAGGACTCTTACCCAATTCCTTGTCCCCTGTCCCTTGTCCCTTGTCCCCACTCCCCAGCCCCCAGTCCTCAGTCCTCATTTCCACAGCTTCAATGGCATTGCAGAGGATATTCATAAATGCTTGATTGAGTTCTCCAGCATTGCAAGCTACTAACGGAAGGTCGCCATACTCTTTATGCACAGAAATGTCGGGGCGTTGCCCTTGTCCTTTGAGCCGGTTTTGCAAAAATAGTAGTGTGCTGTCAATGCCTTCGTGAATATCGACTGGCTTACCTTCGGCTTCGTCGAGTCGAGAGAAGTTTCGCAAGCTAAGAACAATATCACAAATGCGTTCTGATCCCAGTTGCATTGATGATAAGAGTTTCGGCAAGTCCAATATCAGAAAATCAAGGTCAATTGCCTCCATTTCTTCTTGAATTTCTGGCACAGGTTCGGGATAATGCTTGGCATAGAGATACACTAGGTGCAGCAAATCGTAGGCGTAATCGCTGGCATGAGCTAAATTACCGTGTATGTAGTTGACGGAGTTATTAACTTCGTGGGCGACACCTGCAACAATTTGCCCCAGGCTGGACATCTTTTCTGTTTGAATTAGTTGGGTTTGGGTGCGCTGGAGTTCGTACAGGGTTTGTTCTAGTTTGGTTGCTTGTTGTCTAGATTGCGCTTCTGATAACCGCAGAGCTTCTGTTGCTAACTGATGAATTTGCGAGTGGGCGTATAGTAACTGATGCACGTCTAAGAGTTTGTAGGCTCCTGATAGTTGCACTACAATCGGTTCGCACATTGATTCAGGCGATCGCTCTAATGACTGCTGCACTGTTTCTACAATTGAGGCGTTGCGATCGCATACTAATGTTTTGCTTTGGGCAAAGCTGTATAGCGCCAGTACAGGACGTTTGGAAAATAATTCTAAACTGTAGGGACGGCTCATGCACTCAAAAAACTGCCGCCGCGAAATCATCCCTACGAAATTACCCCCGTCGGCAATAATGATGCCTGGAAGCAACGGGTTAGCTTCAAAAAGCTTACTTACTTCCTCGGTGGTACATTCCAAATCGATGCAAGCGTCGTGGAGAGTTAATTCCTCCAATGTAGAATCCAAATTTAGAGGCGATGCTTGGAGGGACGCTTCTACTGGGTGTTGTTCAAACTCTTGAGTTGGTTGGCAGGCTACTAGGGTTTCTGATGCTTTATTAGTCCATGACAACGGCGTTGCTTGCTTTTGGCAGCCACGGGCTTCTTCTGAGTAGATGCGCCAGTTAGAAGTGTTTTCTGGAAAAGTTTTAGGCATCAGTACCATAAGCACCTCTCTAAATTTACTGAATCGCTATGCTACTATTCAGCTTTTTCAAAAACTGCGTGTTGACACTGATCAATACAGTCTTGCGATCTGACGTTCCGGATTTTGTGATAAAGATCAACAAAGTAAATTTACTTAAACTTGCTTAAACTTTACGAAGTGTTCATGAATTAAGCCTCTATCTCTGGAATAATTAGGCAACTAGCCAGGGTAGCCAGATTGCCAAAGTTAAGAGTGTTACAAATAGCACTGGCAATGTCAGGATGAAGGCAACGGGAATATACTCACCCCAGCTGATGAAGAGTCCTTTACGAGCTAGAATGTGCAGCCATAGCAGAGTAGACAGGCTGCCGATGGGCGTTATCTTTGCCCCCAAGTCGCAGCCTATGACATTTGCATATATCATTGCCTCGCGGATCTCTGGGGAAGAACTACTGATATCTTTAATTGCCAAGGCATTAATTAACACAGTGGGCAAATTGTTCATTACGCACGACAGCAGGGTTGCCAAAAAGCCTGTACCTATTGTGGTAAGGGTGATTCCCCAGTGAGATAGATTTTCTAAACTCAAGCTGAGGAAAGTTGTTAAGCCAGCATTCCGCAGCCCGAAGACGACTAGATACATTCCCAAGCTGAAGAGAACTACTTGCCAAGGGGCAACTCGCAAAACTTGGCGGAGGTTAATGACTGGGCGGACTGAGGGTTGGAACCATCGCCCCGCTAAAGCTAGCATGACAAATGCGCCCAACCCAGCGACTAAGGAAACTGGTATGTTTAAGGGTTCGGCTAAGAAGTATCCGCTTAGTAGCAAGCCTAAAATGGGGAAACTCCAACGGAACACTAGGCGATCGCGTATGGCAGTAGACGGGTTTGGCAGAGTGGCACTATAACTACTGGGAATGTTTCGCTGAAAGTAGAACCAGAGGACGCTTAAACTGCTGACAACTGCGACAACATTCACTGGCACCATCACCAAGGCGTAGCGCAAAAAGGAAATCTGGAAATAGTCGGCGGAGATGATATTAACCAGGTTGCTGACGGATAGGGGCAGACTGGTGGCGTCGGCAATGAAGCCGCAAGCCATGATAAAGGCAAGGATAGCTTGACTACCAAAGCCCAGTGCTAGCAGCATTTCCATCACCGTTGGTGTCCAAATTAAGGCGGTGCCATCGTTGGTAAATACCGCTGTAATAGCTGCTCCCAATAAGACAATCAGGGCAAAAAGTAAATTGCCTTTACCCCTGCCCCACCGGGCGATATGAAGTGCCAGCCAAAGGAAAAATCCAGCTTCATCCAGAATTAGGGAAATTACGATCAGTGCCACCAGGGTGAAGGTGGCGTTCCAGACAATTTGCCAGACTTGGGGGATGTTCTGCAAGGTGACGACACCTGTGGCAAGTGCCAGCAATGCTCCTCCGCCGGCGCTAAAGCCGATTCCCAAACCTCGCGGCTGCCAGATGACGAGGGTAAGAGTGAGGATAAAGATAGCGATCGCCCAAACAGAAGATGCTGTCAAGCTCATGGCTATTTGTGCATATACTTACTTCGCTTTTGGCATAATACTAAATCTGCCTAAAGGTGTAATTAATACGAAAAAAAGCCTCTCTAGGAGAGGCTGAAATAAATTTGATTCATCTCATTCCCAGACGGGAGCCTGGGAAGTATAGAAGGTTTCTACTTTTAATCGACTCCGGCGACGGCTAAAGCGCCAGCGATCGCGCTGACAATACCTGAAACTGCCGCAGTCCCAAACAGCCACCAAGCAGCAGAGGCGGCAGCTTTGCGGGTTTCTTCCGCTTGTCGCTGCGCTTGATACTTCACTTCGTCTAAGCGGCGTTGGGCTTGCTGTTGGAGGCGATCCACTCGTTGCAGTACGCTGTTGCGTGCGCCTTCAATTTGATCGACAAGTCGGTTAGCATCTGCCTCGGAGATATCCTCGCGGGAAGACATAATGGCAACCAGAGTGTTGCGATCGAAATGGGAGAGGCGATCTTTAAGCGAATCAAACCCAGCTTGCGGATCGTCAAACAACTGGCGAACATCTTTCTTGATGCTGTCATAGTTGAGCTCCGGGCGATCCAAGGAGTTGAGGTAGTTGCGAATTTGGGCAAAAATGCCGTCAATCGTGCTTTGAATTCGTCGCTGAATGCTGCGAATTTGCTCAACAAATTGGTCGCGTACCGAGAGGACTTGATCCACAATTCGGGCAGCTTCTTCCTCAGAGATATCCTGGCGTTGCGACAGCAGAGAGATCATCGTATCGCGGTCGATGTGGGACAGACGATCTGTAATGCTCTCAACTCCGGTGCGCGGATCGTGCAGCAACAACTGCAAATCGCGCTTAATTGCTTCTGGGTTGAGTTCGTCTTTGCCAGTATTCCGCAGGTAGTCTTCCAGGGTGCTTTGGAAATCCTGAATTTGTGCCTGAGTCCGGGTGGCAAGGCGACGGGGCGCTTTGACGATGCTTTTGATCGTACCCTGCACCTGATCGATGATTTGATTTACCTGATCTTCACTGAGGTCTTGCCGCTGACTCAGTAGCTTCACCAAGGTATCGCGGTCTACTTGAGAGAGACGTTGCCGCAGTGCGGTCGCACCTTGTTTGGGGTCAGAGAGCAGTCTGGTCAAATCCCGCTGGATGCCTTCGGGATTCAGTTCATCCTTGCCTGTGTTTCGCAGGTACTCTGTTAGAGCAGTGCTGGTTTTGTCTACCTGCTGTTTGGCTTTATCCATGACCATTTGCGGTGCATGGACAACGTTGCTCCAAGAATTTTGTACCTGATCGATGATTTGATTGACCTGATCTTCGCTCAAGTCTTGCCGCTGACTTAGTAGCTGGACTAAGGTATCGCGGTCAAAGCGAGAACCCCTTGCTTGTAGCGCCGATAGTCCGGCTTGCGGGTCGGAAAGGAGAGTTTTTAGATCCCGCTGGATGCCTTCCGGATTCAGTTCGTCTTTACCTGTGTTCCGGAGATAGGACTCTAAATTCACCCACAGCGCCTCGGTTTCGGATTTTACCCGGTCTTGCAGAGCTTGGGATTCAATTAGGACGCGATCGCGCGATTGTTCCAGATTGGCACTGATTTGATCGGCTTGTTCCTCGGTGATGTCTGTACGTCCCCGGAGCAATTGCATTAAAGCATAGCGATCGTACAAAGCAAGGCGACGCTCAAGTGTGTCGTGGTCGGCATCTGAATCTTCCAGCACCCGTTTGAAATTGTCATTGATGCCTTGTGCAGTCAGTTCAGTTGTGGGAGCCGTTTGGATATATTCTTCCACTCGGCGACGCAGATCCTGCGTCTTTTCTTCTTCCTCAGCTGCCCGCACTGTCACCAAAACTTCTTGGCGGATACCTTCTAATTGATCGGCAATGTCGTTGATTTTGTCTTGGGTAAATACGCCCCGTTGTTGCAGCAGGTTGGCAAAATATCCCCTGTCTACTTGCTCTAATTCGCGGCGAATTGTCCCCGGATCGGCTTGGGGATCGTAGATGACTTCTTTAAATTCCCGGTTGAGTCCTGGTCGAGTGATCTGCCAGGAGTAGGTGTTGAGCAGGTAGTTTTCTACATCGGCTCGAATGGTGCTGTAGGGGAGTTCTGGTTTAACTCCTGCTTGTGTCGCTAGTTTGTCAGTTTGCTCGGTTACTTTGTCTTTAGCTTTGGAGAGTGAACTTAAGATGGTTTGCACATCTAAATCTGAGAGATCCGTGCGCCCCATTGCCAATCCCATGAGGGTAGTTAAACCCTGCTGAACGGTTAGCTGAATTGGGCCTGGAGCTGCTTCGTCAGCTGATTTTTGATCGGATTTCTTAGAGTCGCGCACCTCTGCAATCAGCTGGTCGAGTTTGGCGTTGATGTCATCTGACTTCACTTGACCCGGTTGTGCAGACTTAAGATAGTTGAGCAGTTCGCCCATCCGATCTGTTTGTTGCTCTCGCGATCCCACGGCTTGCCGCCATACACCTTCGAGTTGGTCTACGATGCGGTTCATGTCGCGTTTTGAGAGGTCTGTGCGATCGCTTACCAAATTTATAAATGTTTGGCGGTCGATGTTGCGGAGATTGTCGGTGTTAGCGATCGCTTTTAGTTGCGGGTCACTCAGCAATCTTTCAAATTCACCCCGAATCTTTTGCATATCGAGTTCTGGGGGACGCAAAGCGCCTAAATAATCCTCCAGCGTCTCGCGGATGCTGGAAGGATCTATCCCCGATCCCAGTTCTCGCCGCACTGCTGCTGCTGCCGCCTCTGCGGTTGACACAACTTGATTGTTGACGGCTTGTGCGCCAATTGCTGCGGTTGCTGTGCCGACAATTGCTTGAAAGCCACTGGTTGCAGTATTAACGACCGAACCCACTAACGATCCCACTGTCGTTGAACTTACCCAAAATAGCAGGCAGAAGTAGGTTGCCCAAATTACCAAACCAATAATGGCACCTAAACCGCTACTGCTAACCAGGGTGAGTTTCACAGCCAGGAAACACGCGATCGCTAACGCAATTGTGACAGTCACCAGCGTCCAAATTCCGACTGCTGTCCCTATTTTACGAATTGTCCCGCCCAAGCTGCCAGATTCATTATCACTAGAACTTGAATCTGATTGATGACCTAAGTAAGAAATCCCGGCGGCGACGGAGAGGTTTGTTAACAGTAATTGCAATGCAAACGCCAGCACCACCCCAGCAATCAGCGCCACAAAAAACTCTGGCCCTGAAAATACAAGTGCCGCTCGTTCTGGCGTGTTCACTGCTGGATCGACTGGCGTAAGTTGCCCTATCCAAAATAGCGCTTTGTCCAGTTCCATTATTCCTGACGTAGTTTCAAACATGGTTTTTCCTTCCCAGAACCTTAAAGCCAGCGCAAATTATAAATTAAGTAAGTAGTCATTATGAACTGCCTCCACTATCAGCCACGAAAATCTGCGTTTTTGGCACCCTTAGCCTACTTTTTTTCTGCCACTTTTTCACTCATTCTTGATTCTTGGTCAAGTTATGCTGGTCAATTTAAGAGTATAATGACCACGACATAACCCGCTTTTTTCAAAAAAACGGGTTTTTTGTGTTTTTGGCTTCTTTCTACTCACCTACTTAAGCAGGAACTCTGTATTTGTGGCAAAAATCGCCTATGTACGTCAGAATCGCCGACTACGGCAGGTTACAGCATCCTCCTGAGGTCTGAAATATATGCCTTTGGTAGGATGAGGGGCCTAGGCTACAGGAGGATAGCTGCTCAAAAGAGCAGCTAGAGGGAGAGGATGCGATCGCGACTGACAGTTCAATTTAAGTAGTAAAACAATAATATCTAACGAAAGCCTAGCTTTCTCTATTTAATTTGTTTGCTTAAAACACCCAGGAGTAATTTATAGCTAATTCAAGTTTTTACAACTGGGAAATTATTGTCGATAAGCTAAATTTTATAGGTATTAACACTTGATTCAATTTATACCTATTTTCATTAGTAATGCTACACATTAGCCATCTTTTTTGCTTGGTTGAAGGAATTGGTTGGTAGCCCATCAAATCTCTACACAAATGATATTCCCACCCGCCGTTAGCAACAAAAGCGTCCTATCTTAGTCGAGAATAACAATTTTGTCGCCCTGACTCTTTCTTGCCCTCTTTCGGTAGGCTTACCTTTCCCAAAATACCTCAAAAGCGTCCTATCTTAGCCGAGAAAAACAATTTTGTCGCCCTAGCTCTTTCTTGCCCTCTTTCGATAGGCTTACCTTTCCCAAAATACCTCAAAATCCTCCCTTAGAAGGGTGTGCAGGTTGCTACTACAGGCAGAGAGCCTATTGAGTGAGGATGCTTAGTATAAAAGTACAAAGATTTATTAAGGACTGTAAACAATGGAAACTCGCCCTACTGATTTACCTACAACTTCCAAAGCCTTTAATGGTATTGACCGTAACGCCTTTATCTTTGGCTGGAATCCCCAAGCAGAACTGTGGAACGGACGCTTAGCAATGATTGGTTTCCTTGCTTACCTACTGTGGGATTTAGCTGGTTATAGCGTACTTCGCGACGTGCTGAACTTGGTTGGATACTAAATTCCTCAAGTTCGCATTTTGATTGATCGTTAGGAGCAAAAACAATGGAAAAAAACACCCTTGATTTACCTCCTGTTGCTAAAGCTTACAACAACGTTGACCGTAACGCTTTTATTTTTGGTTGGAATCCCCAAGCAGAACTGTGGAACGGACGCTTAGCTGCCATCGGTTTTATTGCCTACCTAGTGTGGGATATTGCTGGCGTTAGCTTCCTTCGTGATGTACTGCCAATCATTAAATAACAATTAAATCCTTCACTACACACTTTATTCAGGAGCCAAAAACTAATGCAATCTCGCCCTACAACTACAACTCCACCTGTTGCTACCGAATTCAATGGTAAAGATCGTAATGCTTTCCTCTTTGGCTGGAATCCCCAAGCCGAACTGTGGAATGGACGCTTAGCTATGATCGGTTTTCTTGCCTACTTACTTTGGGATCTGGCTGGCTATAGCGTACTTCGCGACGTGCTGCACCTGGTTTCATACACCCACTAGAAAAGCAAAAATAAAAAGGCAAAAATAAAGAATAATTTTTGCCTTTTTATTTTTCCTAGCTAATATACTAAATTTGCATCGTCTAGAGTAAAAATCGCACTATCATATACAAAGCTGCGCCCATAAGTTGTATCGCCATCACTGGGATGCCGTAACGCAGAAAAGTTTTAAACGAAATTCGCCGTCCGTGTAACTCAGAAATTCCCGCTGCTACGATGTTGGAAGATGCTCCAACTAAAGTGCCATTTCCTCCTAAAGTGGCACCAAACATCATGGCATAAAATAAGGGTAGAACTTCCGGTGGGAACTGCCCTTGAAAGCCCGGTTCTAGCACTTCTGATCCTACGAAGCCGACGTTAACCACATACTGTTTGAGTAAAGGCACCATTGCCACCACTAACGGGATATTAGGGACAACGCTCGATAATATCCCTACTAAAAATAGCAATAGTAGGGAACCCAAGAAAATATTGCGTCCTAATATTGTTGCTAATACTCCTGATAATCCGTTAATAACTCCGGTTTTTTCTAAACCCCCAATTAGTACAAAAGTACACATAAAAAATAGCAAGGTACTCCAGTCAACATCCCGCAATATGTTGTTGACTGTATCAATCTTGCTATGGTGAGAAAGGAGCATTGCCAAAGCTGCTCCTAATAAAGCAACTGTGGCAGGTGACATAGGAATTGGTAGCGTTTCTCCTACCACAAAAAATATCAGTACGAAAGCTACGATTAAGGCACCTACTGCCAAAACTCGCGGATGATTAATTTTAGGGTGTGGCAGATGCTCCAAATCGTCCAACTTTTTGCGCCAAGTTTTGGGAAATAAGAAAGGTAACATGATGCAAACTGTCAAAACAGAAATTAATCCACCTAAACTGAGGCGAGTTAAGTAATCTGTAAAGCTGATATTGACTGCATCACCCACAATAAATGTTGCTGGATCTCCAACTAGCGTTAATAGTCCAGCACTGTTGGCAACAAATACCATTAGAATTAGTAAGGGAACAAAATCTACCCCTACTTCTTGTGCCATTGGGGGAATTAAAGGTGCCAACAACATTACTGTTGTAGCATTGGGTAAAACTGCACAAATTGGGGTAGTAATGCCTACAATACCTAGTAATAGGCGTTTGCCTTCCCCTTTAGCTAGCAGCACCATTTGAGTTGCTAAGTAGTCAAATATCTTGGTTGGCTCAAATGCCCGCACGAGTACCATGACTCCAAAGAATAAGCCCAGCGTTCCATGACTTTTACTGATGTAGTCAATAGCTTCTGTCAAAGTCATGACGTTGGTAAACACCAGTAGCAATGCTCCCAGAAAGGCAGCAATTGTTAGGTGCAGCCATTCGGTCATGATTAATACAATGACACTTATAAATGTGACTGTAGCAATAATGCCTTGCCAGTTTTCCACACAATACCTCAAGGGCTAGATTTTATTACTGCTTGCATCTTACTGGAAAAATTAGTTAGTAAATAATAATTGTAGTGTCACACATTCAAAGAATGATTAAGGAGAGTGGGCAATCAAGATCCGTGTAAATGGATCTTGATTGCCCACTCTCCTTAATTGCATTGATCCCAAGTTGCATTCATTGATAGCAGGTTGGGTTTCCCTATTGCCTAACCTAAGAGAGTTAACAGCAATGTGTTTTAGGGCAACTCGGTATAAGTAGTAAAGTAGTAGCGAGTTTTCACAACAACTATGGCTACTGGTCTTGGTTAAAATCCTCCTGCAAATTTAGCATAGTAGGAATACCCAATACCGGACAAGGGAAATCATCACCTAGTTGCTGCACAAGCGGATGATTCACAGAATGACAGCCTAGCAGCAATGCCGCCGCCGCTTCAGATTCAACAGCTTTCTTTAGTTCGGCCGCAAGGCAACCAAATCGGAGATGAGCCTTGAAAGAACTGCTCCATTCTTCAGCAAGACTTCTGGCTTGTGATAAGACTCGGTTTGCTTGCTCGAATTGATCCTGATAGAACATTGCTCTGAAATAGGAAGGATCTACCGATGTTACCCGTGGGCTTGCGGCTACTGGCTGATGTGTTGGTTGAGTAAAGACAGGTGTTGCAGACTTGAATGCGGATGCTTTGGAATTTAATGGGCTGTATTGAATTGATGGGTTACTTGCAGGCTTAAAGTTGAAGAAATTTGGATGATTATTGCTGGAATTGTCATCTACAACATAGACAACTTGAACTGTGACTTGCTTCTTGGTGACTAAACGAGTTTGATGGGCAATCCACAGAGCGACATCCAGAGCCGTTTGACTGCTAGGGGATCTGTTATAGCCAACAATTAAGTTGACAGATTTTTTAGATTCAGTGTTAACAGAAGATGATGAAACTGACCCAGGCAGCAACATCATTTGTTCCATTAAATCATTTCGACCGATTGCGCTTTCAAGGCGTACCAACATTGGCTTAATATTCACAGCTTTTACCTCATTCAAATAAAACAAATGATGGATAAGAGGCGGGCGGAATTTACTCGTCTTGGGTGAAGTAGCGATCTAGGAAATTTAGAGCATGGTTGCGTAGCTCATAATATTCCTTAGATTCGCGGATTTGTTGGCGATCGCGTGGATGAGGAAAAGGCACTTCCAAAATTTCCCCAATCTTAGCGTGAGGGCCATTCGTCATCAGCACAATCCGATCTGACATATACAACGCTTCATCCACATCATGGGTAATCATCATTACCGCTTGCCGTTGTTTTTCCCAAATATCGAGTACCTGTCGCTGCAATTTACCCCTCGTCAGCGCATCTAATGCCCCAAAAGGTTCATCCATTAACAGCATTTTAGGGCGAATTGCTAAGGCCCGTGCAATGCCTACCCGCTGTTTCATACCGCCGGAAATTTCATCGGGATATTTGTCGGCGGCGGCATTCAAATTCACCATTGCTAGGTGTTCATTAACAATGCTGATTTTTTCGGCACGGGTGGCTTTTTTCAGGACTTCATCCACAGCCAAACGGATATTTTCTTTCACCGTTAACCACGGCAACAGAGAGTAATGTTGAAATACCATCATTCTCTCAGCTCCGGGTTTACGAATCTCTTTACCCTCCAGTCGCACTGAGCCGGAAGTGGCTTTTTCTAAACCAGCTACCATCTTGAGTAGGGTTGATTTGCCACAGCCAGAGTGACCAATCACAGAAATATATTCGTCTTCCTTTATGGTGAGATTTACACCGTCCAAAACTACAAACTCACCTCCATCGGCAGTTGGGTAGGACTTGACGATATTTTCAATCTCCAGAAAACCATTACCGGGTAAGGTTTCATTGGTACCTGTTGAGTAAGAAGTAAATTGAGTCATAAAAGCCTCCTGAATGTTAGTAAATTGCTACTTTGTAATTGCCTTTTAACGCCTGCCCAATTACCTAATGGCTATTAATTAAGACATAAAGAAACGAGTAGGACGGTTCGCCCGAATTTCAAAACTGTTGAGATAGCCGACTGGATTGCTGGGATCAAAGCCTTTTTTGTCGATGAATACATCAGGTGATTCTACTTTGTAATCATCTTTAGGACACTCAATTCCCATTTCTGCGGCAATATTGCGATAGAGGTCGGTTCGCCAGCCTTTGCTTGCCAGTTGTTCGGCATTTTTAGGAAATTCCTTAATTTGTCCCCAACGAGCTGCTTGAGTCATCAACCAAATGCTTCTGGAGCGCCAGAGAAATGTTGAATGTTCTCCTGGCTCTTTGGGAATACCGTTAGGAATATCGAAGAAAATTGTGCCGTCAGTTGATTTTATAGTGCGGTCTTTGCCATCAAAGCCCCCATAGTTGTATTCACCCATAATTGCAGGGCGCGTAAATTTATCCACTGGGCCTTTTTTAGGTTTTGCACCCGTAAACGAGCGCTCGGTAAGTAGCGTGGCAACTTCTTGGCGGTTTTCGGGTTTGCTGCAATACTGGCACGCTTCAATCATTGCCTTAACTAGCGAATTATAGGTTTTGGGATTTTTGTTGATGAAATCTTCCATCACTCCCAAAAGTCGGTCTGGGTGTCCGAGCCAAACTTCTTTACCTTGAGCGAAGGTAAAGCCGATTCCCTGTTCGCCAGTAGTTGCTTTTTCGTAAATGGCTCGTGTATTCCAAGGCTCTGCAACCATGTAGGCTTGCATTGCTCCAATCCGCACGTTACTAACCATCTGCGGTGGGGGAACGATGATGACACGAAATTCCTTGAGGGGATCGACTCCGGCGGCGGCAGATAAATAGCGGACGAAGTATTCGTAAATGGATGAACTGAGTACAACAGCCCAAACTCTCTGTTCTGGTGGTTGACTGTCAAAGTAGGCTCTAAATTGTTTACCAAATTCTTCTAAAGCGCGATCGCCATACTGTTGTTGGTACTCATGCCAGGGACGCAACCCAAAATCCCACATAGCTTTGTTCATCGTCATGGCATTACCGTGACGGTGAATTACCATAGCGGCACACATGGGGGCGTGGCGTGCGCCTTCGGCTCCGATTCTGGCATTAGTTACGGCTCCGGAGACAACAGGCGCGGCATCGGTGCGCCCAAATATTAATCCGTCGCGGGAGGTTGCCCAGCTAGCTTCGCGGACGAGTTTGACGTTAAGGCCGTATTTGCGGAAAAATCCTTTTTTCCATGCGATCGCAAACGGCGCGCAGTCATTAACGGGAACGTAGCCAACGGTAATGTCAGATTTTTCTAAATCGCCAGGGTTTACTATTTGTTTGATAGCCCTAGCTTCTTCGGTGAGTCCTTTGGCAGAGCGATCGCCGCTAATTGCACATGAAGATAATGCCATCCCTGCTGCGGTGGCACCCATGCCTTCAAGAAATTTTCGTCGCGTCCAATCTGGGGTGTAACTCATAGTTTTGGTTTTTTAATGCTTTAACTCAACCAAACGCCACTGGGTTTAACAGTTACCTATTAGTCATCACAGGAATTGAGTATTTAACACCAATTCCTGTAGAAAGCGCACCTTAGCCTTAGCGAAGATAATTTGCAGTGATACAAGTTAAGTCCGCAGAATGCGAGACTATGTAAGTATTAAGTATTTTGAAACCGCAAGCCTCGGCGAGTTTTGTTTGCGTAGCTGCGAATTCTATTCGCTAGGTGTTTTTAAGACGCTTTAGGACGGCGGTGAGTCACTAAAGCCTGAAGTTGACCAACTGCGTAGTCTAAAAGTAACCCAGTTAAGCCAATTACCAGTACTGCTAAAAATACGGAACTCAGGTTTAAGCGACTCCATTCATCCCAAACAAAGAAGCCGATTCCAATCCCGCCAGTGAGCATTTCTACAGCAACAATCACCAGCCAAGCAATACCTAAGCTGATCCGCAAACCAGTAAAAATGTATGGCAAACTTGCAGGCCAAATAATCTTAGTTATCCGTCGCCAGCGTGGCATTTCCAGCACTCGCGCTACATCTAAATAATCTTTGGAAACGCTAGAAACCCCCAGTGCGGTGTTGATAATCGTAGGCCACAAGGAGGTGATGAAGATAACAAAAATTGCTGAGGGATCTGCCAAGTTGAAGATGGCTAAGGCGATAGGTAGCCAAGCTAGCGGCGATACGGGTTTCAGAATTTGAATTATGGGATTGAGTGCCATCATCGCTGGTTTAGACATCCCGATCAGAAAACCAATGGGAATTGCAACCAGCGCACCCAGTCCAAAACCAATTAATACCCGTCGCAAACTGGCTAGTAATAACCATCCAATTCCCAAATCTCCGGGGCCGCGTTCATAGAACGGGTTGAGAATAAAGTCCAAATTGGCAACTAAAGCCTCCGCTGGGGTGGGCATCAAATCGCTTCGCCACAAGGCTACCATCCACCACAGTAATATCAACCCCAAAAAACCAAGTGCAGGTAGTATAACTACATCCCGGACTATCACAGGTTTCGCTCGTTTCCAGGCTACCTGCCCAGCAACAGCGATCGCAGACAGATTCAGCTGCAATATCATTATGAAGCTCCTCAGAGTCACTCTTTTTGGTACACGAAACCAGAGCAGTACCAGCCGGGGACACTGACAAGTTCAGAACATTCCGAAAAATGCTGACTTTACCAGTCTCCTCTCAATGCCTACGAAGTTAGCTGACGGGCTAGGGCTGAGAGATGCCCTTCTAGACGTTGGATGAAGAATCAAAGAGTAAGGATGAATAATCTTTTTTATTCCACCTTGCGCCTTTCACCTATCACCTTGTTCCAGATATGCCCCAAAATTTGGTTCCTCCGCTCCAGCTTCCACGCCGACTTATAGGCTGCGAAACACTGGATTAGGCTGACTTACTCAAACCTTTGTCGAGTTTAACACTCCTCTGATGATTCGTCTATCTTACTCACGGCATATAATTTTTTATATTTATTGCCTCCGTATTTGTACTGAAAGGTTGACTGTCATTTATTCTGAATTTTTGTGATGTTGAATACAGCTATACATTGATGCTTAACCTATCACCTTTCTTTAGGCAGATAGTGTGGCGAAGTGCAAATACATTATGTTAAAAATAGTAGAGATAACTAAACATTATAGGAGTTATAAGGTGGCAACAATGCTTGAAACACTTTCCCCTCTGGCTTCTGAATCCTATGAGCAAATTCTTTGCTTCTATACCAACTCTACTAGCCAAATTCAAATTGCACGCCTTACTAATATTGAAAAGTTTAGTTTTGAAAAAATAGTTTTTCCGGGAGAGCGTTTATTTTTTGACGCCATGCCAGATGCTCAACTTGAAATTGAGAAAGGCATGAAAGGAACTACAAAATTAGTCGATAAAATCAGATGCGATCTCCTGCGCGTTTATGAAAAGAGCAGTGGTATGGAATGAAAACAGTCAGTTAACTAGCCCTAAAATTGATTATGAATTAGAGGCATAAAACTGAGTTTTCAATGCCTAGGTAGGCGCTCAAAAAGATTGGGCTTAGTCAGCTCGTGTGATCCTTAAGGTAAGGTAAATTTAGGAAGTGCTACGCTTAAAGACTCAAGAGCGCCTAAGCCATAATGGATTTTAGTCAACTACTGATCGATAAATCTCAAACAATTACAGATAAATGGATTGAAGCCGTTCGCAGTGATAGACAGATTCAAAGTGCCGACGATCTATCCCGCACGGCTATACAGAATCATCTTCCCGATGTTCTCAGGGCGATGGCAACCGTGCTGGCCAAATATCAGGAAAGTGATATTAATACTTTAGTAGAGGCGAGTTTGGAGCATGGCGTTCTCCGAGCTGGACAAGGCTTTGAACCAATAGAAATTGCGCGGGAGTATCGTCTACTGCGCCAGGTGACATTTTCTACTTTAGAGGAGGATCTGAAGCAGGCCTCTTCGATAGACGTGATGCGAGCGGTTCGTTTAATTGATGCTGTAGTGGATGAAGCGATCGCGCAATGTTTTAAAAGCTACATGGAGCAGCGCTTAGGGGAATTACAGCAGCTGCAAAGTCAGTTACAACTTAACAATCAGGAACTGACTCGCTTAGTGAGAGCTAATCAGGAAAGCCTCTCTCATCTAGCCCACGAACTGAAAACCCCTTTGACCTCAATTATTGGCTACTCAGAGCTGTTTTTGCGCCAACAAAGAAATAAAGATCAGGTGAACGACAACCTTCGCAATTTGGAACACATTGATAAAGTGTTATGGGGCGGGCGACAGTTACTTCGTCTGATCAACGATACTTTAGAAATTTCCCGCTATGAAGCCGGGAAGATGAAATTGCAGCCATCATCCACGAATGTGCGCTCTTTAATTAACAGCGTTATCGAGATGGTGCAGCCTTTGGCAAACTCAAAACAGCTACAGATGATCGTAGAGTGCGATTGGGCTACCGCCGATAGCTCCGCGACTCTTCGAGAAGGGCTACGCCCAAGACCGGCTCCGGAGCGGGTTTTCACAGATCCCTTGCGATTGCAGCAGATTATCACAAATCTACTCTCAAATGCGATTCGTTACACCGAGGCGGGAAGTATCAAATTAACCTGTCAAACAGTATCGCCAGAGGAATGGGCGATAGCGATCGCTGACACCGGAATTGGCATAGAACCAGAAGACCAAATCCGCATCTTTGAACCCTACTTTCAAGCTGGTTCCAGCCAGCAATCCTACCACCCTCACAGTACAGGACTGGGACTGGCAATAGTCTCTCGGTTAGTCAAACTATTGCAAGGCAAAATGGAACTTGTTTCCGAAATCGGCATTGGCTCCACCTTCACCGTTATTTTTCCCTTAGAAGTCCAAATCTAAAATCAGTTCTGATTCCCAACCTAAGCCTAGAAGGAATTCATGAATCGCCTCTACTCTGCTCCTAAAGCTACTTGCAAAACTGCTCTAGGAAGGCGAAACCAAAAACACGAACCACCTTGAGGACGAGTTGAATAACCAATGCTACCACCCCAGCGTTCAACCGTAATCCGGCAAAAATATAGCCCTAATCCAGCTTTGCCAGATTTCTCTCGTCCTTGGGAAAATTTTTGAAATAGATTTTTAGAAATATCCTCCGGCACGCCAGGCCCTTCATCGTCCACAGTAAACAGAATAAATTCGCCATCTTGGTTTACGTCAACCGTCACAGTAGAACCCAACGGACTGTGACGAAAAGCATTTTCCACCAAATTAAAAAGCACCCTCTCCAAACGTGAGTTTTCACCAACTACCTTCCAATCTTGAGCCATATCAATATTTGGCTCCAACTGCAATATTCTTTTGTTTAGTGAAAAAGTCGGCAACAAAGCCTCTACAACCTCCCTTGCACACCTCACCGCATCGGGAGCTTGGGCAGAATCGACAGTAAAATCCTCAAGGGATTTTACCTCAGCAGAAAATGCCTTCAATATCTCCTGAATTAGCATTTCTTGCTTGATAGATTGCCTTTTGCCAATTTCCAGGCGATCTCTTCCTTTAGCTGTCAAATTTTCCATAGCCAGCAGTGCAAAACAGCAATTTATTCCCGTTAATTGCCCCGCCACATCGTGCAAAATGCAGTGAAGTAAAATTTCTTTTTTCTGAGTTTCTTTGAGTAAATAGTGATAAGTTAAATTATTTTGCCTAGCCTTCTGTATAAGAGACTGTTTTTCTTCATAAGCAACACCTAATAACTCAATTAATAGTATTTTCTTATTTTCCAAACGAACTGCTGAAGCCTCAAGATGGCATTCCTGCCCAGACATATCAATTTCACTCCACAATCCCGACTTCAGACGTTGGGCAATATTATCATGCCAAAAATCCTCAGCGTCGATGAGAAAGTTTTCCAGAAAAGGAAACTTTGTCTGTATATTTATTTTATTCTCTTCAGAAGTGGCATTCGGGTAAAATTGGATGAACCATTTTGGTACATTGCCAACGACTTGAAAATAACAGTCATTAAGATGTTCTAAAACTACAGTGTCCAGAATTGCAAAAAGTTCATCCGTGATAGATTTATTCATGATTTTACCAAGCAAGAATATATTTTTATTGGTTCAACTATTCCTGTCAGCGACAGGGTGGGTTATGAAAATTTTTCTTGTAAGCTATCAATCTTTTGAAAAGTATTTTCATCGATAAGAATCTCCCTCGGACGCGCTAGGCTTTCCAGCCTTGCAGCCAAGTTCCCTCCCCAATTAGACAAGCAACCATTTTTTTTCACGAAAAGATAAGCAGGAGAACGATTTTGTATTGTCAGCTTATAAAGGTAATCAAGTATCGGATACGGAAGGTCAAGCATCTATCCCTCCATGATTTGTTGTCCAAGAGTCAGAAAAGCTTCTTCTACACCTAAACCTGTTTTTGCACTTCCTTTAATTACTGTCCAGTTCCTTTCTGCTAGTTCATCCATTGAGCTATCGTCAATATCCCATTCGTCTTTTAAATCCCATTTGTTGAGGACAAGGATAAAAGGAACTGTCCCGATAGTATCTTCTACCCGTTTTTGGAGGTTAAAGGCTTTATCAAGGGTAGTACGACGGGTTCCATCTACTACTACAAGATAACCGGATGAGCCGCGCAAATAAGACATTCGCACCTTTTGAAATTCGTCTTCTCCATAGAGATCCCAGAGAATGAAATTTATTTCCTTTTCTCCGACTTTTACTAATTTTTTATCAATTTTCACGCCTACGGTAGTTTGGTAAATATCTGAGTAAATGCTGTGGACAAAACGGGCGACGAGGCTGGTTTTTCCTGTAGCGAAGGCACCCACCATGCAAATTTTTTTCTGGATCATGGTTAGTTAATCCCTCGGTTGGGGAGATCGGTTATAATTACTTTGAAAGAGACGCGGCGGTTCAATGCTTGATTCGGATCTGTAGAACTATTGGCTAAAGGTTGACTTGAACCGACACCTATATTTTTCAGGTTGACGTTTTCAATCCCTCGTGAGGTCAAAATAGATGCGATCGCATTTGCACGTGCAGAGCTTAGTATTATGTTTCTCTGTTCCAAACCTCCCCTGTTCGAGTGTCCTAAAATATCAATGCTGACAGCTTTATCCAAAACTCGTGCGGTATTTGTAATATTTTTAATTCCTTGAATCAAGTTCTGTAGTTTCTGCTCCTCCCCAGCTATAAGTTGTGTAGTTCCTTCTTCAAAAAGTATCACTTTTTTTTCAATTTCTGCCTTTGCAGAGAGCAGCTTTGCTAATTCTGGATCAACCAGATTCTCTTCCTGGTATTTAGTAATTCCGGGAATAAACTGCACTATTTTTCTGGTTTCCCCAATCCATTGACGAGGGGCGGAACCCGTAGCATAAAGAATGCCATTTTCGTCAATTTTCAGAGAGACAGTTTCAGGAGGTTTGAGCAATTGTTTGGCTCTGGCAACTACAAATTGTGAATCCAGGGATAGGTAAGGCTTCCACTTGCTGATAACTGCCTTGGGGTTGACATTTGCTTGTTTCATCAGGGCTATTGGATCTGCTGCCAACGGATCGCGAAGCCCGGAAATATAATATTTACCCCAATGCTTCTCGGCACTACTCACAGTGATTCCCGGCTGGTCATTCAGTTTTTCTAGATAAGTTTCCCAACGTCTGTTTTCTCGGAAGGAAATAAAACCCCAGCTTCCCAAAGCTAACAGGATAACTCCCCAAAATATCAATAAAAAAGGGGAAGTTTTTTCTTTTTTTAGTTGGTAATCAGTTTGAAGACAGTCTTCAAGATAAGGTTTGCTAGCTTCAAAAGGAGAAGTCTCCCCGTCGAAAGCATAAAGTTCCTTTCTTTGCTGGCGGTGAATTTTTTCTATCGCTTCTTGGAAAACAAACTTTAATTCTTTGGGAGCGTTTCCTCGGATAATACCAGCTAATATAGCCTGCGGCCCCTGTTCAATCCAAATGGTCAGTTCTCCAAATTGCAACGTATCCAGCGACTCGCCGGTTTGCACACTGAAGGAGTCTTGGACAAAATCCCGGATAGCTGTCAACATCGCTGAAATTAAGTCTGCATCCTGAGCCTCTACCAAATTAGCTACTACGTGTTGCAGCAATAATCCAGTTTTTTTGTGGATGAGAAAGACTTGTTCAACTCGATAGAGAAGCGTGCGGAGAAGCACAACTTCGGCGAAGGATTTGCCAGTTTGTAAAGCTTCCAATCTCCATTTAAAACCTTGTGGGGATAGGCTGTGTTCAATGCTTTGATTAAGCGATTGGATGGTTGCTTCAAGTGTTGTGGCAATAGCTTTGCGGCTGGCTGGCCCGATGACGGGAAAAATGGCATCTGCAAGAACAGTGAGGTCTTTTCTAACAGAGGTTTGAATGGCTTCTTCTATGGTAGGAACTATTGCTTCGGATAGCTGTTTATCTTGCATTGAGCGCAGGATAATTGCTTCCGGAAGCATTTTGCTCAAATCCTCTGGTTGAATGTTGGGGTTATTTAATCGGTCATACAGTTTGTCAAGTTCGCTTTTATCAATACCAAGGAGCAGACTGCGGAGTTGAACAAGCTCCTCATTCGATGCAGAATTATTATTGTTTGGAGTCTCGCTGGAGTCATTCTGGGTGTAAGAGTCAGTCATTATTCAAATCCCCCGTTTCACTATTCAGATTAATTGGCTACGTCAGGTGAGGGGGTGGGAGCCATTCAGCTATTTACTGAGATTTTAAGCCTAAAATAACCCAAGATTGAAGTGTTGTATCTGCAATCTGGCAATTTGGGGCATTTTTTATCCGGATGCTCCTCCAAGGGGTTAAAACTTTTTTCGGTTTCCGCCATCTGGTTGCCGAAAATAAGGCCTCTAACTTTATCCAAGTTGCCAATCTTAGCGCTACTTATACCGGAAATATAAAAAATCTTTTTTCGGTAGCTGGTTTGGCTTCAAAAGATTGCAATGAGTTTAAATTGTGGAAGTTTATAAGGAGCTATTGACAAAAACTCCAATATTGCCAGTGTAAAGGTAAATGGTATTATAGCGTTTCCTAGTCTGCTGAGGTACAGTAACAGCAGTGTGTAAACCAATTTTGGATGTCCTTCAAGGAGAGCTTATTAAATGCTTCCTCTATGGCTTTGGCTAAGTCAGG